>JANQQY010000151.1 GCA_028284845.1 Spirochaetales bacterium | reverse complement strand
CCAGAAACATAAAAGTGACGCTGGTAATGATGATCATGAGTCCAGGCGGGATCACCCACCACCAGTACCCCAAGAAGACGGCACCCGTCCGGAATCCGTACTCAAGAATTTGACCCCATGTCGGGATGGATGGATCTCCCAGGCCAAGAAAGCTCAGGCCCGCTTCGGCGAGAATTGCCGACGGTGCAAAGAAGACCAGTTGCGCAAGCAAATACGATGCGGCGTGGGGCAGTATATGCCGAAAGATGATCCGGGAAGACGACGCTCCGAGGGTCTTGGCTGCATCGATCTCCTGGCTGTCCCGAAGCTGGAGAACCATCGTGCGAACCATGATGGTGAGCCCGGGCCAACTAAAGGCGACCAGAATTGCGAGGATCAGCCAAAGACGCGAACCCACGATAAAGACGAGAAAGATCAACAGCGGCAAGAGCGGCACGTTCGCCACGATATCTGCCGCCCTCTGCACAAGGGTATCCGTCGCGCCCCCGAAGTATCCGCTCACCATCCCGAGCGTCATACCAAGGAGCGTGCTGACCGTGGCCGTGAGAATGCCAATCAGGAGTGCAACCGGGAGCCCAAAAAAGAGACCCGCGGCAAGATCACGTCCAAGGGCATCGGTTCCCATGAAGCCAAAGACAGCGCCTCCAACGACCGCTCGCACTTCGGTGACGGAATCGGTATCATCGGCGGCAAGCATCACGACCTGGAGCGTGTAGCGGCCGGTAAGAGGCGTGAGATCACCCTCATCATTGGGGAATACAAACAGCGAATCGAAAGGTGCCTCGCGGATCACCCTATCCACATTCTGGGTTCCATACTCGTCGGCGAAGTGTTCAACAAGATCCGCCTCGAGGCGTTGGTCGGGGCCAACGACAACGCGCAGTGGTTCTTCGTCATGTCGTACGAACGGCCCGTCCTCCCCTCGGCGCCCGCCGCGAACCACCTCACGATAGAGGGTGATGATCGCGCCGTCCGGTCGAATGAGTCTCGCAGAAAGCTGCGGGGGTCGTTGTTCGAATCCGATCTCACGATAACTGATGGCCATCAAACTGGGCGGATCGTCTGACGAGTGAGTGAAGCTCATATCAAAGACGAGTTCTCGAGCGCGTTCGGTCGATGTTTCAGAGGTCGGCGATTGCATCACAAACACCTGATGCCGGGGACGGCGGTTGCGACGGAAGAGATTCGTCCAAGCCGGTGGCGCGGATTTGGGATTATCGGCCCAGAGACCTGGATTCCCCCATCGCTCAGAGCCGAAGTCGGACGGGTACGAGATCACCACGATAATCGCACCCAGAATGAGCGACCCAAGGAGAATCAATCCGGCCTTGCCGGCGCCGCTCCTCCAGACCTCACGAAGCGTCTCAAGAGCTTTCATCTGTACCTCACTCGTGGGTCGAGCACGAGGTAGAGCACCTCAAGAATCATACGTGCGACGACATAGAGGAGCGTGTAGACGAATGTCAACGCGACGATGACCGTCTCGTCCGGCGTTCCCGCGATGGCTTCGTAGTAGAGCCGTCCCATGCCCTGCCAGTTGAAGACCGTCTCAACGAGTATTGAGCCGCCGAGGGTTCCAGTGAACCCAAGGATGAGGCCGGTTACGATCGGCGGCGAAGCGACACGGAGAATGTGTCTTCTGGTGACCAAACGCTCCGGGATGCCCTTCGCGCGTGCGATCATTACATGATCAGACTGAGCCACATTAAGGGTCATCGTTCGAACCGAGTAGACGTAGGGACCAACGCTCGCAAAAACGAGCGTGATGACCGGTAGCATCGCGTGCCGGACCTGGTCGAGGAAACGCGCGAGCGGCTCGGTTGGCGGCGGAGCGCTGAACATCCCGCCCGACGGAAGAATGCCCCACTGAAAGGAGAAGAGCAGGATAAACAGGATGCCGAGCCACCAGGTTGGTACGGCAAACGAGATCGCAGAGAACGTTGAGACGAAGCGATCGAGTCTTGACCCGGGGTGAGTGGCAAGCCGAACTCCAATCGCAATGCCGGTGATGGCCGTGAAGGCAAGCGAGGTAGTGAGTAGCAGAATCGTTCTGGGAATCCGCTCGAGTACGATGTCTATGACGCGGTTGCTCCCGGTTGAGCTCCTGAGTGTGTGTGCATTCCCAAGATCCAATCTGAATACACGCCAGACCATCGCCGGAAGGCGGGAGTACCACGCCTGGTCCAGGCCATACGCCTGCTCGAGCTCGGTTCGCTGCGCCTCGATCGCCGCCTCGAGTTCGGCCGGATCGCGGATGGTTTCGGCCAGGCTAGGTCGGATCGCACGCAACTGCTCGCCGATGACCGCATTCAACATGCGATCGGAGTAACCGGTTGCGCCCAGACTGATGACGACTAGAAGCTGGACGACCACGAGGACGCCCAGCATCGTGATTGCACGTGTGACGAGAGGCCGTAGAACCGACATCGCCTACTCGACGTCGACGTCCACCACTTGCTCAGCGACACTCGCGATCGCGTCGCTGTAGGCGAGCAGACTCAACTCGTACAAGCCGGGGAAGAGGATGTCGGTCTCATCGCCGTCAAGCACGACGGTGAATTGACCGTCTCCGGATCGCTGCGCCTCACCTTGGGTGACCACACTCCGATCCACCGGATCGATCAGCAGATAGCGAAGGCCGACTGTCCCGGGACCATCGACTGTGACGGTGACCGCCTCGTCGACGCCGGCCTGGGCGATGACATTGCCTGGGGAGGAGACGGCGAGTGTCGGTGGTTCGCCAAAATACCAATCCCCGGGGCGGAATGGGTAGTTCGGCTCACGGAAGGCTCTCAGCTCGGCGTATTGCGCCGGGGGGTCGTACCGCCACAATGAGAATGGGCCGTTCCCAACGATGAGGTGACCGCGTTCGGCAAACCACTCAAGGGACGCCTCGTAGCGCTGACGCGCGGTCGCACCGGTGACGAGATTCCGTCCTCCAATCTCAAAGACCCCACGGGGCACGGTGGAACTCTGCGAAAGCGTCCTCAAGGTTCGTTGTACCAGTCGTGCGTCACGATCCATGACGAGGCTGATCCACGGCACGTTGAAACGTCCGGCCGCGGTGTCAGTGTAGGCGGCGCGCCGCTGCTCAAAGACCAGGTCGTCCATCGCGGCGAGAATCTCCCAGGGAGTAGAAAGACCCGATGGCACGGAGTACGAGGCGATAAAGCTGTCCTCAAAGTGCCAGTAGTCAACGTAGACTTCTATCCGGTTGTCGTCGAGGATGCGGAACCCTCGGTAAGTCTCTAAGAAGGGACGAGCGGTCACTGCCGCAGCAACTTCGATGCGCGCCTTGTCGCGGTCGTACGCTCGATCAAAGCCAAGCGCGATCGAGTAGACGACGTCGGCCATCTCGATCGGCTGACCGTGGTGCCAGGTCGACTGAAAGTAACGGGAGAAATCGTAGGTCACCTTGCTGACCGCGCGTGCGCCGCTTCCAACCTCATCCCACCGGTCGCGTGAGGCGTTCCAAAGAACGGCGTCGCCGGGGACAGTGAGGGTCCCGCCTGGTCCGGCGGTCTCTACGTCGAAGTCGAGTCGCATCGGCTCCGGGTTCCCCGTAAACGGATGATTCCAAATCGCCGGATCGTTGATGTAGCGGAAAATGTCCGAGGAGTAGACGTCCGACACACCACCAATTGGGTTCCATGTCGTTCGTTCGGTCCACACCCAGAGATGTCCAACGGTGAGCTCGGACTGTCCGGGTATAAAGGCCTCCCGGAGCGTCCATGGAGCGCGAATGCCGGCAACCAGATCCTCGCTGACGCGCGTGACGTCCTCGCGTGTTGCAAAACTGTTCGTCGCCGTGGCCACCCAGATTCGCACGCTCTCGTCGAGAGAGATCTCGGTCATCCGCCGGTAGATGTCGTCTCGCTCCTCGCGGCTCGCAAACTCACCACGGAAGAGACGCTGCCCAAGCTCATCGAGCTCTTCCTGTTCGTACTGCCAGAACCCAACTTCCTGCCATCCAGGCATGTTGCCAAGCCACGGCGCTGACATCGTATTGATCGTAGAGTAGTCGTAGCGGCTGGGCGCCGATCGGCCCCACCCTTCCGTATAGATGTGCCACTCGAACACCTGCGGGTCGGTGCTGTAGGTAGAGAGGACGGCCGCGGCAAAGGTCCGATAGCTCACGCTCACGGCAAATCCGGCCCGTTCGAGTTCCACTCGCAACAGATCGGCGACGTTGCGCCGCTCATCTTCGACGCGTCCAATCAGCGTGATCCGAATCGGTCTGCCCCGATACGACCAGACGCCGTTCTCCAGGCTGGCGCCCGCCTCCTCCATGGCCTCTGTGATTAGCTCGCGACCAAACTCGGGATCGTACTCTATCCCATACGACTGCTCGATGTCGCTGATGGTGAGATAGTCAAAGTCTGTAGGGCTCACGTGAGAGATCATGGGGCGCGCCATGCCACGATAGATGTCACGCGCCACGAACTCGCGATCCACCAGATACTGCATCGCCTGCCGGACCTCGCGAATGGAGAAGGGATTGAGCTCCCCTCTGGGCGCCGGCGCGGGATTAAGAAGGATCGACACGGTGCTCGCCGGAGCCTCATAGAGCGAGAACGACGGATTCCCCTCGAGTTGACGAGCGGCATCGGTCTTGAGGCTGAACATGTAGAGGTCCATGTTGCCGGCCTCAAGGTCGCGCGAGGCTCGGTCTACGTCGAAGGCTCGGAAGTAGATCGTATCGACAGCCGGGCCGGGATCACTCCCGGTGTTCTGGGCGAACACGCTACCGGCAAGCCCGATCGTCACCGCAGTAACGATGGCGACGATGCGTTGTGCCTTGGTGAGTGTCGTTCTACTCACTGTCGTCCCCCTGCGCATCGAGTCGATCGCTCAACCGCCGTATCTCGTCAAGGAGGTCCCGAAAGGTCTGCTCTATGTTTCCGAACCCGAATTCGGTGAAGTAACTGCTCGAGGCGAAGTTGCCGGACTCGTCAAAGACGTTGATCGTCTGGGGTCCCTCTCCAGTCACCGGTACGTAGATCGATGCCGAGAAGCGGCCTTCCATATTGGTCCGAGCCGTCGCAATGATCGAATCCTGAAGCTGAATCTGGACGAGAAGCTGCGGCTGGAAGTCGAAGCCCTGGATCGTGACGTTCTGACCGCCGGGACCTGCAGACGGCGAGACAAAGATGTCAGGAGTCCGGATGGCCCGCTGACGGGCAAAGGCGATCTTCTGGTTGATGCCGCCAAACTCGGCGAGCCGCGCATCCGGCCAGACCATGTAGACCTCGTCGTCTGTCACCTCCATGCCAAAGTAGTCACCAATAAAGAGACCAAAGCTGAAGGCACGATTGGGATTCGAGGGGAAGTCACTCACTCGAGTCTCAGGAGTGCGGAATCCCAGTTCGTCGGAGTCAAACCCAAAGGTCAGGCCTCCGTCCGTCGATTGCGTGTAATAGACGTGATAACGGGTCTGAACCGGGTCGTCTCTCATGTCGGCCCACATGATGTGAAGGCTTCCGTCGTTTCGTCGCTCGAGTTCCGGAAAGAACTGGAGCGTGTCTCCCTCGTCCTGGTTTACACGAACCGGCTGTGACCAGTTCTCTCCGCTGTCGAGCGAGCGGACGAGATAGATGTCGCCGTCATCGCGAGGCCTCTCCGGTGGGCGGCCCGTGTAAACGATGTAGATGTCGCCGTCATCGCCCACTGCGACCTTCGGGAAGGAGCTTGCCCAGTATCGGAAGTTGGCATCGCGGGGGCTGAAGGGAATCTCGTTGAACACCGATGCGATGCTGGGATCGGTGAAGGTGTTCCCGCCATCGTCCGAGTAGGCGAGGTTGATTTCGCCAAGACCCTCAAAGCTGTCGTCGTCTGTACTGTCGACCCAGGCCACGTAGAGTCGGCCATTGCCGTCAACGATCGGGCGAGCGCCCTGGACCACACGATCGGTACCAACAACGCCCGGAATTCCGCCGCCGCCGGCATCGCCGTAGGAGCGTCGGACGCGTGGACTGACATTCACCGGGTCGCTCCACGTCTGTGCCTGATCCTCGGAGCTGACAACCTGGATCACGCTCTCCATCTCTCGCGGAACGAGAACAGGCAACTCACCGGTGTAAACGATGTCGTAGTACATGATGAAGTTCACGTAGGCGACGTAGATGATGTCACGCTCCGGATCGTCAGGATGCGGACCGATAGCGATCCACGGCTTGTCGAGGAACCCGGTCGCCACGCTGCCTCGAAGTCGGCCCTGGGGATCGACCTGCTGATCGGAGATGGTGACTCCGCTTCGATCGGCCGAGGTAATAAGCGGCCAGGAGTAGCCGCCGTCTGTGGAGCGCGACACCGCCATGCTCGAGACCTGCGTCGCCGTGTTCACCGGTCCGATCGTGAACTCCTCGATTCCGATGGAGATGCTGGTCATGTAGGCATTGCCCTCACGATCGAAGGCAACGACGGGGTCACCGCCGGAGACACGATCATCCGGGAGATAGCCGATATGTGAGGGACCCTCCCAGCTCTGTCCTCCATCGAAGGAGACGTAGGCCGAGTTTGAAGGGAAGTTGTAGTCGATCATCCCGGCTATCAGATGGTCCGGATCATTCGGGTTTGCGGCGATCGTAGGCTCGGTCTGGAGGGGAGAGTTGCTGAAGTCGCGACTGATGAGGATGTTGCGGCTGAACGCAGGCGCGGGACTTCGGAAGGGAACGAGGAATCCCCCCGCCGCCTGCGTCGAAGGCGTGAGCCCGGTGGTAGCGCTTCCGCCCAACGAGCGCCAATCAAGACCGGTCAGGGTATCGGTACCCGGTCGCTCGCGAAGACCCGGGTCAAGACCCTCGGTCATGAGCCACGCTCGCCCTGAGAGGAACTCGCGCATCGGGTAGAGCAGACTCGTATCCGGTTCCCCTAGTCCTTTCTGAATCTCTATTCCCTCGTCGGCATTCTGCGCCGGCCCGATAGCCGCCACGGCTACCAGAAGCAGAACTAGAAGCTTCACTCGATTGCTCACACTTTCCTCCACAGTTTGCTGCTCAAAAATCGTCTTCATCGCCGCCGGAGTATGCTTCCTGCACGAGTCGTGACGCAGTATCCAACCTGTTGATTACGACCAGCAAGACCGCCTCTTCGAACTCACCAAGCGCGCGCTGGAACCCCTGAGCGCCACCCACGTAGTACTCGTAGAGGCTCTCGTCCGAACTCTCGAACTCGGTTTCAAGCCAGTCGAAATAGATCGGTGCCTGTTCGAGCACGCGGTCGGCGCGAATGGCAAGCCGAACGGGATCTGCACGATCCGCCAGGAGCTTCAGCCGTCGCAGAAAGATCTCTGCCTCCTCGCGGGTGTCAGGCACGCCCTTACGGAGCTCCGAGAGAAGCCGTCGGTCGGCCTCGATCGCTGCCACCAGCTCAGGAAGATTTACCGTAGCACCAAACCCGCCGGTAGGAGGCACAAAAAGCGTCTCCGGGTATCTCACCTGCGGCACGTAGGTTGGCGCGCTCCTGGCAACCTGGGTCGTCGAACCGTCGTCCCGGTTCGCAACAAACTCTCCGCCGGACAACGACTCTTCTTCCAGGAGACCCGTCGCGAACAACGGCAAGGCTGCAGCTACCAACAGAATGAGAACGGTTCCTACTCTTTTCATGGTTACCATCTGGGATTGTCTTCGAGCGCTTCGATTGCGGCTTCTACGTAGACATCGCGCCCCTGACGAAGCGTCGCAAGATCGGGCAGCTCAACCGGCACATCCGGAACGAGTCCGGCCACAGGTGCGAGCCTTCCATCAGGAGAGACGTAGCGGGCATAGGCAAATCGAACCTCGCCTCCGCTGGGTAGCTCGGCGCTGTCACTGAACTCTATTCCGCCCGCCGTTTGACCACCCACCACACCGGCCCGGCGGTATGAGCGAAGCGCATTGGCTAGCATCTCAGGGAAGCCTGCGGTGCCGCTGTTCGTCAGAACGGTCATGGGTCGCTGATAGGCGGCAATGGCGTCGTCACGGAACGGCAGGCCCTGTGCTCCCTCTTGCGTCAGAAAGCCACCAATCTGGGCGGAGCCGAGAAACCACTGTCCTAACGTCACCATTGCCTCAACATTCCCGAAGGAAACTCCACGAAGGTCGAGAATGAGGTTTCGCGAGTTCAGCAGCAGTGGCAACGATCTCGAGGCCTGCTGGATGAGCTCCGGGCTCAGGACGGGAATCCGCATGTACGCGGTACCGTTTTCCAGGACGCGTGCCTCTACCGAGGGACTCAAGTCGATCTGGTCTCTGGTGACGCTGATCGTTCGCTCAACGCCGTCGGGATCTCGCATTGTCAGGTCGACCGAAGTACCAACGACTCCGCGAACGCGGCTGACTACCTCACTCATCGCGTCCTCGCCCTCAACACGCCAATCGTTGACACCTACAATGATGTCACCAATAAGCGCTCCGGAGGCTTCGGCGGGGGTTTCTCGGAAGACCTGTAGCACCAGAATCTCGCCGGCCTGCGTCTCACTGAGAAGAATGCCGACGCCTCCATACTCCAGATCGATGTCCCCCGCCTCCTCAGTCACAGGCTCCGGCATTTCCCACGGCGGAACGACGGCGGTGGTTGGGCTTCCAAGCTGGTCGATCATGGCAACGAGAAGCGCGTACGCCTCTGCCGGGTTCTCGGCGGACTCCAGGGTGGGTCGGATCTCGTCCCTGACCTGCTCCCATTCGACCCCTTGGAATGCAGGGTCATAGAAGTTCTCAGTGATGATCGACCAGACGGCGTCAAAATCCTCAATGACCTGTTCGATCTCAATGGTCTCGGGGGTTAGCTGCTCCTGGGCAATGACAAGCGATGGCACCGTGAGGAGCAGAAGAACGCGTAGAAGCCTATTCACCGGTCCAAAATAAGTCGGTGGAGGGAATTGAGCAAATGTCAATTCACCAGATTTCGACCCTCGAGCGCACGAGCCACGAGCACCAATGCGAGCCCGGCAACCGCCAGCATGGCCCCCGGAAAGAGCGTGACCCAGGGCGCCGTCTCGAAGTACTGGCGACTGCCCTCAAGCAGCATTCTCCCGAGCGATGGTGTGGGCGGCGGCACGCCGAGACCCAGGAAGCTGAGAGCAGCCTCCATTGCAATCGCCGCGCTCCCGATGCTGGCAAGCTGCGCAAGCAGCGTGCCCTTGAGTGCAGGAAGCAGGTGCCGAAGAAGTATCGTGGCTGGACCTACCCCCGCGGCCCGTGCGGCAAGCACGAACTCCTCGTCGCGGACCGTAAGCATGGCAGCCCACGTCGACCGGGCGAGGCGTGGGGCGAATCCGAGTGCGAGGGCAGAGGCGATCGCTGCAGGATGGGTCCCAAGAACAATGACAATGATCAGAGCGAGCAGAAAGGAAGGTATCGAGAGGAGAAGGTCTGCCACGCGAATGATGAGGTACTCGGTTCGGCCCCGGACCACGGCCGCGAGCGAACCGAGCAACGCGCCAACTCCGCCGGCAAAGAGGATGGTAAGGGCGGCGATTGCAAGAGAGTAGCCAACTCCCCAGACGACCCGCGTGTGAACGTCGCGTCCAAACCCGTCGGTGCCCATGGGGTAGTCGATCGACGGCGGCAGAAGTCGCTGCTCGATATCTTGTTCCACCGGATCGGCCCCTCTAACGGCCGCCCAGAGAGCAACGAAGAGAATGACGAGGCCAAGCATCGCGGGCACAACCCAGCGGGCGGTCGTGAGCGGTCGAGCAGCGGCGGAGGTCACGTGGTGTACCTCGTTCGAGGGTCGAGCATGAGACCCAGAAGGTCTGCCGCGAGCATCACCCCGAGCACAATCGCGACAATGACAAAAACCAACGTCTGCACAAGCGGCAGATCACGAGCCAACGCCGCGTTGACGAGTCCTCGGCCAATTCCCGGGATCCCAAAGATGGTTTCCAGGACCAGGGAACCCGCGATCGCCCCCCCGAACTGGACACCCGAGACGGAGATCGCCGGCCAGAGCGCCAGGCGCCCGGCATGACGATAGAGCACTCTTCGCTCCGAGAGTCCACGAGCGCGGGCGGCAACGGTAAACGGGTTCGCCAGCGCACGAGAGGTTTCCGCCCGCACAACCGGCAAGAGGTGCGCTGCGTGCTGCCAAGCCAGGAGGATTGCCGGCCAGATCATCAAGGCAAAATGGTCTGAGAAGAACTCGAGAGGTCCAAAGTAGATGATGGGAGGCGACCATGCGAAGAGTCGCAGCAGGCCGAGGATGAGAAGAAGCGCGACCCAGAAGCCGGGCACGGCGAGTCCAAGAGCGGTCACGCCTTCAACCGCGGCACCGAGCACCCGCCTTTTGGGGTGGGCGGCGGCGATCCCGAGCGGGATAGCGAAGGCAAGCGAGATAGTGACTGCGTATAAGGCAAGGAGAAGAGTAACGCCCAATTGCCGCGCAACGAGCGCTCGAATGGGTTCGCCCGTGCTCCGCGCGACGCCGCGGAGGCCAGTCAGAGTCTCCCACAGCCATCGGGCGTATTGCACAACCTGCGGATCGTTCAGGCCGAGCTCCTCCCGAAGTGCCTCACGCGTCTCAATGGTATGCGGCGTGTCGGCGAGAATCGAGAGAGCCAGGTCACCGGGCAAGACCCGGATGAGGGCAAAGACGAGCAGCGACGCAAAGAAGAGCTGGATCGCTGCCGCACCGAGCCGGTGCCCAAACGCTCGTCCCACTCAGCGCCTGTCTAGCCAGACGGTGGCGTGATCGTTGAAAGTGTGCGCGTCCTCACTGGGTACGGCAAGACCACGAACCCACGACCGATAGGGGACCACATTGATCGATTCAGCGATGGGCACAATATAGGTCTGTTCAACAAAGAGGTATCGCTCGAGTTCGCGCCAGATCTGAATCCGGCCGTCCTGCGAGGTCGCGAGCCTGAGCCTGTCGTAGAGGCGGTCGAGTTGAGGATCCTCATGCTTCGCGTAGGCATCTGGATTTGATGAGTAGCGCCCATAGACCGACTCGGTTCCCTCCGGAATGGGCGACGGGGTCAGCCGTCCCTGTTGGCTGTCGTAGTCGGCACTCACGCGGGCGCGATTCCACTCGCCTTCGTCAACGATCTGGAGGTAAAGATCGATGTTGAGACCGGCAAGCTGATCCTTGAGAAACTCACCCGGCGCCGTGTTGATGCCTCGGACGAGATGCCCCATGGAGAAGCCGTCGGCGTAGCCGGCCTCTGCCATCAACTCAAGAGCTCTCTCTCGGCGCTCGGTAAGCGGTTCACGGTCGAATCGAGGCCAGTTCACAAAAAACCGAGGGACTGGAATGTTCGACGGACCCAGATCCGGAGTGGTCCATCCCGAACCACCGAGTGCCGCCGGAATGGCTGCTCGTTTGTCGATCCACAGTGCGATGGCACGACGTACTCGGAGATCCTGCCACGGCCCATCCTTCAGCATATTGAAGGCGAGCCGGAAGTTCCCGCCCTCCATCTCGAGGAAGCGTACGCTCGCGCCAAGCTCTGCCTCGTAGATCTCGCGTCGCTCTTGGCTGAGGTAGTGGGCCTGGCCGCGTGCCCCACCGTCGATTCGTCCCGACCTGAACGCGGCGTCCATCGCAAACGGATCGGGCATAACCACATAGTCAATCCGATCGAGGTATGGCAGCCGGTTTCGCCCCTCGCGCTCCCAGTACTCGTCGTTCCGCTCCAACCTGATCAGGCTTCCCCGCCGGTAGCGAGCAAGAGCAAATGGGCCAAGACCAACCAGGCCCACGTCCGACGGCGTCAGGCTCACCTCCCCGGCACGAATCCGCTCCTCCATGAGATGACGCGGATGCGAAATCGTGAACCGCGGATTGGCCAGGATGTCGAGAAAGTGCGGGTTGCGTTCGGCAAAGGTCACCCGAACCCGATCGAAGGGGAGCAACTCCACGGAGAGAGCCTCGCCAAGCTCACGAGCGAAGTAGGCGGGTGCTCGGACAGATCCGTCGTCCGCCTCGGCTCCGAAGAACACGAGTTCGAACCAGAAGACAACGTCTTCCGCGGTGAACGGTTCCCCGTCGTGTCAGCTGACGTTCTGCCTGATCGTGAAGGTCCACTCGGTAAAGGCGGGATTCGTCTCCCAACGAGTCGCGAGATAGGGGCAGACGGCGTACATGTTTTCGCGGCAGCGCATAACAAGGTTCCCTGGACCAAAGAGTGCCCCTCCCACCTGGTGGAGCGCGATGCTGCTCGTCCGCATGGTGTCGAAACCGGCCGGCGGGTCGCCCCGGGTCGCGAGGGTCAGGGTGCCTCCGTATCGCGGCGAACTCTGCGTGGCGAGCGTCGTCGCACCAAGCGCGAGCAGGAGGAGAATAAGACCAAGACGCTTCATAGGAACCTCAGAGCGCAGATACGTACTCACGTGAAACGCTTCCGTCAACTCGGTTCATGAGTACAATCTGCCCATGGAGCAGGCTGGACAGATACGACTCCTTCCGGAGGCGGTAGCCCGTCGCATTGCCGCCGGCGAGGTGATCGAGCGACCCGCGGGCGTCGTCCGCGAGCTCATCGACAATAGCCTTGATGCCGGCGCAACGAGAGTCGACATCTCGCTCTCCTCCGGCGGAATCGATCAGATACGCGTGGCGGACAATGGCAGCGGCATGACGGCTGACAATCTGGAACTGGCGGTCCTTCCACACGCAACGAGCAAGATATCCTCGGTCGAGGACCTCCAGAGCATTCGTACCCTTGGTTTCAGGGGTGAGGCTCTGCCGAGCATCGTGGCGGTGAGCCGATCCGAGATCACCACGGCACAAGAGGACGGAAGGGCGTATCGCCTCCAGGCCGACGGCGGCACGATCCACCCGATCACACCGGTGGGTGCCCCGCGCGGCACGACGGTCGTCGTCTCCGATCTCTTCTACAACGTCCCGGCGCGCCGCCAGTTCCTAAAACGAGCATCGAGCGAGGCGGGACTCGCACGCGCCATCTTCCTCGACAAGGCGCTCCCCTTTCACGAGGTAGAGTTCACGCTGAAC
>JANQQY010000142.1 GCA_028284845.1 Spirochaetales bacterium | reverse complement strand
CAGAGGAAGACGCTGAAGCCGCGATGAGTTGGATCAGGACGATCGTTCACCCCCAAGGGCGAGGCGTGTGTCAGTAGGATGTCGAGACGACGCCTCCGGATCAGCCGATTCCACAGCAGACGCGGAATCAGCTTCGCAATCTGCACGAACATCTGAAACTCGGTGAACTGGTTTTCCCCTTTGTTGTAGCGTCGGCAGCCTCCCAACCCCGCGATCAGAAGACCGTTGTGTTCCACGATCCGTGACCCAACGTAGGTCGATCCAAAGTAGTTGGTCAGTTCCGCAGCGGAGTTGACTGAGTAGTAGTTTGGATCGTTCCTGAGACCCCAGCGTCGGAATCGTGCGAGGTGCTTGAGGTGATGGTTTCCAAAGACGAATAAAATGGGCTTGTTTAGTGTCGCTGAGATGAAGCCGAGGTACTCCATTGGCAGATCACCTGCGCTCAAGACCAGGTCGATGTCGGCGAAGCGCGTCTTCGCAGCGGCGCTATAGACCAGAGGATCGATGTGATCGGCAACGCAGAGAATCTTCACTTACATTTCAACTTGCTGGAGGAGGGACTGGAGTTTCTCTTTGTTGAACAGATCGATCGGTCTGCTTTCCGCGTAGTCCTGGGCGAGCCTGCTGAACATCGAGCTTGTCACGATAAGACCTCGCGTGATGCCCTGCTTTCGCATCTCTTCGTGGGCGTCGCGGACGGTTGACTCGTCAATCGTGTCTGTAACCCTGAGGTACCGGATCAGTTTGGGCATCGCGCGGGCGTTTCGCCACTTCGACGTATTTTCCACGGCGATGATCTCGCAACCACCCTCAACGTCGCGGTTGTCGCGGACATCGAGGCCCATGACCTCCGTGACGCGCTTGCAGACGGAGACAAACTCGTCGTGGCCGATGGTCAGGAAGTCCTTCAGTCGGTCGTCGGTTCGGAGCTCCTGATACTTGCCGAGCTTCTCCGCGACGTCCCGGAAGTTTCGCTTCTTCGTGTAGATGTACTCCCAGTGCTCAACGGCTCGCTCGATATGGCGCATTTTTTCGTGACAATGAGCGAGGAAGTAGCGGGCGTAGAGGTCCTCGTTGGAACCGGCCTCGGAGATTTTGATCGCCCGTTCAAGCTCCGAGATGGCGCGCTCAAAGCTGTTCATCGATATGAGGCAACCGCCACGCTCGACGAGCGATTTCGCCTTGAACTCTTGGGCGCGACTCGACTTCTCAAAGGCACTCATCGCCGCAATGCAGTCGCGGTTGTCCTTCAGAAGCTTCCCAATGTAGTACCACGCCTCGTAGTTCTCCGGCTTGAGCTTCACGGCTAGATCGAGTTCGGCACGAGCTTCGGGGGCTCGTTTGGCTCGGTAGAGTAGCAGCCCCAGTCGCGTGTGCGCCTCTGCATTACGGGGATCGAGATCAACGGCCTTCTTGTAGTAGCCACCGGCTTTGTCGTTCCGGTTTCGATCCTCAAAGATCTTCCCAATAAGGAAGTAGAAATCCGCATTCTCCGGTTCACGTTTTAAGAGAAGGAGATACTCCTTGAGTGCTTCCTCGGCTTGATTGAATTTGAGGTAGAGCTCGGCTATCTTCTTTCTGAAGGGAACTTCGTCGACGATTCCGTCAAAATTGCCGATGTCGTTGACGGTTTTGAGTTCCATCAGGGCGAGTTCCTGCTTGTCGTCCTGTTCGTAGGCCAATCCAAGCAGGTAGTGGGCGTCCGCGTTCCGGGAGTCCTTTTGCAGGAGCTGCTTGGCTGCCTTGATGACGGCTTGTTGCTTGCCCTGTCGAAGAAGGCTCTGCAGAGAATCGACGCGCTTGGGTACGAGGATTGAGCGTAGCAGAAAGTATGCAACAACTGCTATTGCTATACCGAGGATGATTATAGCGATGATCAGTCCCATAGCTGTCCGGTCACAGAGTAGAGTCTTGAAATCCCGTTGTCAAAAGGTCTCTGCAATTTCTCTCATTTTGCTATTTGTCGCGATCGCTGCAACCCCCGCGAATGATCTCTTTGATCAGGCCACGGAGGCGCTCCAATACAATCGGCCGCGCGAGGCGGTGACCCTTCTGGAGCAGGTGATTACAGCGGAGCCGGTCAATGCGCCGGCGTTCCTCTATCTGGCGATCGGATACGAACAGCTTGCCATGCACGAGCGGGCGATTGCCACACTTCGTCGCGCTGAGACGATCCCGGGAGTCGATCTTGGGACGATCCGATTCAATCTTGGAAACAACTATCTGCATCTGAACGATCGCGAAAACGCGATCATCGCCTTTGGAGATGCGATTCTTGCCAATCCGATGATGTCCGAACCCTACCTCAACCGCGCCAATCTGCATGTTGAGGGAGGCTCGTACGATGAGGCCATTGCAGACTACAATTCGGTCCTTGGCCTTGAGCCCAATCACGAACAGCGAGAGCAGATCGAGCGGATGATCGGCCTCCTTCTGGGTGCTATTGAACAAGAGCGGATACGAGCCGAAGAAGAAGCCCGGCGCATTGCGGCCGAAGAGGAACGACGACGCGAGGAAGAGGCTCGGCGCATTGCTGAAGAGGAGCGCCGACGACAAGAGGCCGAGGAGCGCAGGCGAGCCCTCTTGAGTAACGTGCTCGATTCTCTCAAGACATCCGCCGAGGAGACTGAGAACCTCTCCGCAGGCAGAGAAGACGTAGACACCTACGAAGAAGAGTTTGACATAGCCGACGACTGAGCGAGGGAGGGCGCTTTGTACGACCGACGGAGACTCCTGATCATCGGGGGGGCGGTGCTCTTGGCACTCCTCCTCGCCGGTGGAACCATTCTTATCCTTCGCAACCGTGGCGACGACGCTCCTACCGAGCTCACCGATCCTACGCGCGACAATACTGTGCGACTCGCACGCGACTACTTGACGGCCGGTGAGTATCAGCGCGCACTCGATCTCCTGGACACGATTCTCATTGCGAACAGTGACGATGAGGAGGCTCGCACCCTCCGCGACGAGATCCTTGAGGCCAAGCGTGTGGCCGATTTGGCAGCGGAGGCGGCCGCACAGCAGGCGGCGGCGGATGCGGCGCGTTCGCAGGTCGACCCCGACCTTGCCGCGCGGCAGGCGGAGGCTGAGGCTCGGCGACGTGAGGCGGAAGCCGCAGCGCGTACTGCAGAGGCGGAAGCACGGGCGCGTGAGGCGGAGATCGCTTCCCAGCTCGCCGCGGAGCAGCAGAGACAGCTTGAGGAGCAGCGCGCCCGTGAGGCGGAGGAGGCCCGCGCACGGGAGGAAGAGCTCGCAAGAATGAATGCAGCCGAGCGCGAAAAGCTCGAGCGGATCAATCAGCTCCTCGCCGACGGTCTCGAGGCCGTTGAGGATGAGCGCTACGTCGCCGCCCGCGAGGCTTTTGATGAGGTTCTGGCGATCGACCTTCAGGATCAGAGCGTCGAGAATCGCAGCCACTCCCTCGCGCTTGCGCGCAGCGCCCGCAGTTACTTCGAGGAGGACGAGACCAGTCCGACCAACCGTCAGACGGCCATCCGCCTTGCCAACGACGCCATTCAGCGTGACGACGAGGTCTGGGAACCGCACTTCACACTGGGACAGATCTATCAGGAGACCGAGCTCTACGACGAGTCGATTCAGGCGTTTCGCTCCGCAGCCCGTCTCAACCCGGATGATGCGCGAATCTTCTTCGAACTCGCGAACAGTCAGTTCCGGGCGCAGGAGTTCCGCGATGCACGCGCGAGTTACTCAACGGCTGCCGGTATTGATCCCTACTACCCGAACGCCTACTACAATCTTGGCATCACCAATCTGGCATTGCGAGATAGCACGCGCGCGCTCGAGGCGTTTCAGTTTGCGGCGCAGGTTGACGAGTCCGATCACCGCGCTTACTACCGCATGGGAATCCTCCAGACGGAGGCCGGGAACTACACCACGGCGTTGGCCTCCTTTGCCCGGGCGATCGAACTCGCTCCGGACCGAGCCAACTACCACTTCCGAAACGGACTCGCTTTCTACTTCGCGGGAGATCTCTCGAGCGCGGAGTCGTCGTTTGCGAGGGCTGTCGATCTCGACTCGAGCGTCGCTGCCCATAGCTACAATCTCGCTCTGACTCGCCTTGAGAGCGGGCGCTACACGGAGGCGCGTGCGCCGGCCGAGCGAGCGGTGTCGCTCGACGGTCAGAGCCCCGAGTACCGCTATACGCTTGGGCAGGTGCAGGAGGCGCTCGATGAGGTCGACGCTGCAATCGCGAGCTACGCCGCGGCGATCCAACTCAACCCCGAGTACGACCGCGCCCTGACCGAACTCGGGAGCCTTCTCGATGAGGTTGGTCTCCATGAGGAGGCGCTCGACTACCTACTCGCCGCCTATCGGATCAACCCCAACGGGCTCGAGGTCAACAATAACCTGGGGAACGTCTACCTGAACATCGAACTCTATGAAGATGCCGTGGAGCACCTCCTGGTTGCCATCAGCCTCCGGCCGAACGACACCCTCATTCGGTACAATCTCAGCATTGCGTACTTGCAGTCCGGCGAATTCTCCCGCGCTGAGGAGAGCCTCCGGGAGCTGATCAAGGTCGATCCCAACTACTGGCAGGCCTACCATAGGCTGGGAGAGACGCTGGTTGCGCTCGACGAGAAGGACGAGGCGAACGACATCTTGACCTCGCTTCTCGAGCTCAACCCCAATTACGGTGAAGCAGCCGCAGTAGAAGGGATTCTCGCAAACCTCTAGGTTCGACCGACGAGCCGTTTGAGCTCGTCGGTGTTCCACTCGACCCACAGCGGTCGTCCGTGCGGACAGCGAGCATTCTCAAGGCCGATTACCCCGGAGATGATCATCATCGCGGTCTCATAGGTGAGCACATCTCCATCCATCACAGCCGCCCGACACGAGAGCGATGCGTAGAGCTCCGCCTCGAAGTCGTCCGGGCGATCGAGAAGCTCCATGAGGAGCGCAGCAACGGTCTCCGCGTCGAGTCCGGCGGCCTCGGGGATTGTCGTGAGCTCCCAGCCTCCGCCAACCCTTTCGAGTCGCATGCCGAGCCGCTCCAGGATCGGGAGTTGGCGTTCGATCTCTTCTGTCTCTTTGTCGGTCGACTCGAGCCGGACCGGGAAGAGGAGTTCTTGTCCAGCGCCGCTCTGCCGCAATCGATCGTAGATAATGCGCTCATGCGCGGCGTGCTGGTCGACCAGGTAGAGCCGGTTGTCCATCTCGACCGCGAGGAAGAGATGGAGTACCTGTCCGAGGTAGCGAAACGGTCGATCCTCCTGGTCATCAGGCACCTCGAGGGTTCGCGAGAGATCGAAGCCGGGCGTGGAGGCGGGCGGGCGTTGCACGGACCTCGGTGCACGGCCGCTAGACGGTGGCCATTGATTCGACGAGGGCGTCATGAAAGGCGCCGAAGGTGACCGGCGCTCTTCGATGTAGGTTGGGGCGGTCTCGTGCAACTCGAGGTTGCGAGCGCTGAGGTGTGCACGGGTGTCGAATGCCTTCAAGTAGTCTCGGAGCGCGGAAACCAGCCGACGGTGGATCTCCGGTAGCGATCGGAACCGCGCCTCCCGCTTTGCCGGGTGAATGTTGAAGTCGACCAGCGCGGGGTCGAGCTCGAGGAAGAGGAACGCCGTTGGGTAGAGGCCGCCGTGCAGATACTCTCGGTAGGCGTACTCTACGGCCTGCACCAGCGCGTACTCCCAGATCCTTCGGCGATTCACAAAGATCTGGATGTTCTTCCGGTCTTTCCGCGGTGCCGTAGGCTCTCCTGCGATGATCGTGCCGCTAAAGCCCTCGCCGGAGAAGTCGACCTCGTGCAGGAGCGCCGGTTCGACTCGCGACGGGTAGGCTGCTGTGATCCGTTCAAGAAGCGATCCTGGCGCCAGGTGCGTTCCTGGTTGGCTAC
>JANQQY010000139.1 GCA_028284845.1 Spirochaetales bacterium | reverse complement strand
GAGCAGGAGCTTGCGAGCCTCTCCGGCGGCGAGCAGAACGTTCTCGCTCTGGCACGGGCCGCCCTTGCACAGCCCGACCTGCTTGTCCTTGACGAGCCGGGCAACCACCTCGACTTCGCGGGGCTCGCCTGGCTGGATGAGTATCTCCGAGGGTATAGAGGAGCCGTCCTCGTGGTTTCACACAACCGCTATCTGCTCGACCGTGTCGCAGAGACGATCTGGGAACTCGAGCGAGGCCGGCTCGTTGAGTACACAGGGAACTACTCAGACTACCGGTTTGCACGCCTCCAGAAGGCGCTGAGCGACCAAGCGACTCACAAGGTCCAACAGGCCAAACTCGCGCGCCTTGAGAAGCTTGTTCAAACCTTCGAAGAACGTGCCCGCGTAACCGCCGATCCGGCGTGGGGGAAACGGCTACGCGCACGACGAACCCAACTCGAGAAGGCGCGCGAAACATCTATCGATCGCCCGGAGCTGGGGAGTGAGCGAATTGACGTTTCGTTCGACGGGGAATCGGCACGCTCGGATATCGCCATCGATATCCGGGGGTATAGCGTCGGTTTTGGCGACCGCCGGCTTCTTGATAATGCGCACGCGACGATCCACGTAGGCGAGCGAGTTGGAATCATTGGCACAAACGGTAGCGGGAAGACTACGCTTCTTGAGGAACTGATCTCTCGTGGCCGGTGGGAGGATCCCGTCCTTCGGATTGGTCCGAGCATGCGGATTGGATACTGTGCCCAGAAGCGTGACCGCCTCCCATCCGAGCTCAGCGTCCACGACGCGATGCTTCGCGGCGGAAACTACTCG
Source organism: Spirochaetales bacterium (assembly GCA_028284845.1). GTDB lineage: Bacteria > Spirochaetota > Spirochaetia > DSM-27196 > SLST01 > SLST01. The sequence goes on along the minus strand of JANQQY010000139.1, from coordinate 1,044 downwards.
CGAAACGAGATCTTTGGAGTCCTCAGCCGACTGCGGTTTGAATGGGACGATCTGGAGCGGCCGGTTGGCTCGCTATCCGGCGGGGAATGGAATCGGCTCCAGTTGGGAATGGCGATCATAGGAAAGGCAAACCTTCTCATTCTCGATGAACCGACGAACCACCTTGATATCCCAAGCAGGGAGGCGGTGGAGGAGGCGTTGGGAGCGTTCAGGGGGACCGTTGTGGCAGTCTCACACGATCGCTACTTCCTGGACGCGGTTGCGCAGAGGATCGTCGAACTCAAGGATCGGCGTCTTGAAAGCTTTGCGGGCAGTTTCAGCGAGTTTTGGTTCGCAGAGATGCGAGCCTCTCACAGGCAACACACCAAGACTACCGCACGCGATCTTGGCTCCCGCGGCCGTTCGGTGAAGAACAGGAAGACAAGTGCCGGGAGAGAGGAACGCAGCGAGACGATTGAGCGCGAAATCACTCGTCTCGAAGGGGAGAAGGAGACGCTTGAGGCCGCGATGAATCGCGCCTTTGACGACGGGGACTATCGAGCCGGCCGGAAAGCCGGGGCGGATCTCGAAAAGGTGCGAGACCGAATTGAGGAGCTCTATGAACAGTGGGAGTAGTCAGAGCGAGCGGACAAACTCGCAGCAGCTCGCTCCGGTGGAGGCAAACGACTGCCCCGTCCAGGCGGGCAATCCCGTCTCAGCGTCGATTCTCATGCTGACCACCTGATCTGAGAAGGTGTTCGCAACAAGGCACCATTCGCCGGAGTCGTCGATCTGAAAATGCCGTGGATGCTCTCCCGTAACGTTCACATGTCCCAGGCACGAGAGCTCACCGCTCGAGCTGTCCCGCTCAAAGACGACGATGCTCTCATGACCGCGATTTGATGCGTAGAGCCATCGGCCACCGGGATGAACTTGAATCTCCGCACAGGTACTCTCAGCGTCAAAGGCGCCCGGCAAGGTTGGCACCTCCTGGATCCGGCTGACTTCGCCGGTTGAAGAGGAGTAGGCATAGGCGACCACGGTGTTCGAGAGTTCATTCACAAG
>JANQQY010000122.1 GCA_028284845.1 Spirochaetales bacterium | reverse complement strand
CGACTCCTCCGACACGCCGAATTGGCGGATCAGTGGGAGAAACTCACGGTGAAGGTGTGTGTATGGACGCGGAGTTCCGCCGTTCGGCTTTCCCACCGTGTACCAGCCGGCGTCGTGAGAGAGCAGAACCTGATCCTCGTATCCGGAATCCAGGAGTTTGAGCAGCATTGCGAGGGTGTCCTCGTCCGGGGCATTCCCAATCCCATCCAGCTCGATCCACGCTCCCTGCTTCGCGACCATGCGCACCAAGTCAAAGTCAGTTTCGTTGTGGGCATGAATGAATATCCACTTCGCTGGATCAACGCCCTCATCTTCGAGGATCGCCAGGATGTTGAGAGCCGGAATGCCTTTGACCGTGTGCGTGCCAATCGTCAACCCGGTCGAGCGAGAGGTCTTCGCCGCGGCACGGGTTACCTTTTCCTGGACCGGCTCAAGCGGTCGCGGATGAACGGCTGTCTTGATGAAGCCCGGTTTGATGCCGGTCTCACCAATCCCGTTCTCCCACTCGTTGATCCACTCGTTCGCGAGCTCCTCAGCGCTGATTTCGAAGGTGCGCTGCGGCAGGAAGGGCTCTTTGTACTGGCCCGTATTCGTGAGGATGTTGACTCCGGTCGCGAGAGAGATTCGCTGCAATACCACCGGGTCCCGCGCGAGGTACATAGGGCTGCAATCCACGAAGGTCTCTACTCCCAGTTCGCGAATCTCTTCGACGAATGGGATCATCGTGCCGACCACCTCGTCCGCGTCGTAGAGATCCGGACTCGCGGTCGCGGCTCCCCCAAAGTCCACCAGGATGTGCTCGTGCGGCAGCACGACACCCGCCTTCGAAGCATCGATTGGTCCAGTCACGGTCATCAGTTCGGCCATGCGTAACTATAGCACCAGCGGTCGCATCTCGTTACGCTATCTTGCGGGAGGTCTTGTGCGTAGACTCACAATGTTCACGCTTGCGAGCGCGATCCTCATTGCATCTACATTCGCCGATGACGTTGGGACCGTCGTGTTCGTTGAAGGCTTTCCGGGTCTCACCCGAGACGGGCGCCCATCGAGCGAGATCGTCGATTTTGGGTTCCGAGTGGAGAACTACGACTTTTTCCAGACGGACAGCCGGAGTTCGTTCGAGATCGAGCTCGACCCGGTAACCGGTGTGGCGGCGGCAATCATCGTAGAGCCGAGTACGAGCTTCTACCTCGAGCTCTCAGATCTGCGCACCGAGCAGACCGGAGCGATCGAACTCCTCACCGGAAGCATCACCACTCGTGCCCAATCTCTTGCAGGCGCATCTCGCTTTGAGGTTCGTACGGAGAGCGCCGTTGCAGGTGTTCGCGGAACGACGTTTACCGTCTCCACCTCAGTTGGCGGGGAGATTCTGGTTTCCGCGGAAGAGGGTCTCGTCGAGGTTACCTATGACGAACGAAGGACGCTCTTTGCGCGGCCAGGTGAGGCGGTAGAGGTGATCGGCGACGAGAACCGCGCTTCCACGCTCAGGTATGAGATTGGCGCGAACATCGTTCGGACTTGGCGTGAGGAACGAGAAGCCATATTCGAGAATAGAGCGCCGCAGATCCTTGGGTTCTACGGACGAGAGTATCGTCGCGCCCGCGACGTCTTCACCGAGGCGTACACCCGACTCATGGAGCAACGGGAGATCGTCGACACGTGGATCAACGAGGATGAGCGTTCTGAGCGGCTGAGACCGAGTGAAGCAGTCCGGCGTGCTCAGGTGGCCGCTCGTATCGCGGCGGATGTCGCACGAGTGCGACTTTCGTCCCGGAGATTTGAGTCGCTCTTGGTTCGACTCGACCGAATGGCGCCTGCAGTGGAGAACATTGCTGCCGATGTGGAGCTCCCCGATGGGACGACCGCCCAAGAGCTCTATCTCGAGATCAACGCCGAGCGCGCGCTCCTCTATGAGCGTCTGGCAACGGTCCGTTACGTCCTCAAGCTCTATAGTCAGAGGCGCGGAGAACCCGGTGCCGAGTGATTGGTGTGCATCAATGCAGCCCGTATACTATTAAAACGGAGGACCCATGGCGCAGATCTACCTCTTGAGCGTGTTGACCCTACTCATTGGCGGAGTACTCGCCGCGGCCGAGCCCATCGCGAATCGGTTTGCTGCGCTCGCGCCTATCGCCGATCTCGCTGATCAACGATCGGTCACACGAGGCGTTGGAGTAGCAGCGGTAGTCGTGGGAGGGCTCAAACTCTTCGTGCGGGCACCCTTTGATGTCGTGCCGGTTGCCGGCGACCTGCTTCCAGCACTCGTCGGCATCGTCCTTGGAGTTGCGCTCTTTGCGGAGAGCCCGGAGGAAGAGAGCGAAGGTACCTCACCGCTTCTTGTTCTCCGACGGTACCGGGTGACGATTGGATATGCTGCAATAGTTCTTGCCCTCGTCCACTTTCTCTTTCCCACGGCAGTGATCCTCTGATGGGTCGCATCGTCCTTACCATTCTCAGTGTCATTGGTGTTGCGGTGGTGCTGGTGATGAACGCCGGTGTGCAGGTTGACTTCAACCTTCTTGGCTGGCAAATGGAGGCGCTGCCGGTGACCGTCGTGGCGATGGGAGGCTTTGTACTCGGTGTCCTCTACTCGTTTCTGTTCTACGTCTCGAACTTCCTCTCGAAGGGCCGTCGCGACCGGATGGCCGCACGTCGCCAGAAACTGAAGTCCCGTGAGCAAGAGATCAAGTCGAAGACTGACGATCTGAAGCAGCGGGAGAAACTCGTTCAGTCCGCCGCCGAACCACCACCCTCTTCGGACGTCTCAGAGCACTCTCCCGGCAAGAAAGGTCGCCTCGCCGGGATGCTTGGTTTGGGAAAGGGCAAGAGTGATCAGGAGACGCAGGCCGATTCTGACCAATCCTGACAGGCTGCGTTCGGTCGTCAGCGCTGCCCTTGAGACCGCTCTGCCCGGTATCACGGCCCAACGTGCGATGGCTCCGAGCGATCGCCTTACTGAGGCATACGATCCCAATCCTCCCGGTGCGCGCCAAAGTGCCGTCGTCGTGCTCATAACTCCGAATGCATCCGGCGACCTTGCTCTTGTATTCATCAAGCGAGCAGATCGCGAGGGTCCCCACAGCGGCCAGATCGCCTTTCCCGGTGGAATGTATGAACCGGAGGATGCAACCCTCCGCGATACGGCGCTTCGGGAGTGCGAAGAAGAGGTCGGTGTCGTTTTGCCCACCACCTCCGTACTTGGTTCGCTGAGTCGCCTCTACATCGATGTCAGCCGCGTAAGCGTTCTACCCTTTGTAGCGATAGTGGACACGCCGCCAACATTTACACCGGAGCCGTCCGAGGTTGATCGAGTGTTTCTGGCGACGCTCGGAGAGTTGCGTGCGTCGGTGGGATTCACGGAGATTGTTCGACCTGGATGGAGACGGAAGGTCCCGTGTTACCGACTTGCTGCCGGAGCCCTCTGGGGCGCGACTGCGATGATCACAGCGGAACTGCTCTCGCTGATCGACAAACAGGAGCCATGAGCGAAGGGAGGTTGGCGTCAATCTCAACCGTCGGCCCACTCCATGTCGATCGTTTTCTTTCCCGACGATTAGTCAAATCCAGTATAATTTAGATGTTGGGCCGGAGAACCCTGACGTGAACCTGGAATGAAACAACGTTACCGAGTCGCACAGACCCTCGTGTTTCGTGCAGCGGTGCTCTTGCTTGCCATTGCATCCCCTCTTCACTCAACCACGCGAAGCTCCGTCTCAGGTCTTGAGGATGCTGCGCCGGCAGGCGTTACGAAACTCCGCGTCGGCATTATGAGTGACCGCTATCCAACGATGGCGGTCGTTGATGGCGATCCAGTAGGACTCGTCGTCGACTACACCAGGATTCTCGCCGAAGTGCTCGATCTGGAGATCGAGTGGCGCCCCTCCTCTGATTGGATAGACCTGCAGAATCAATTGTCCAATGGCGAGATCGATGTCTTGCCGTACATCTATGCCAGTGATGATCGGCGCAGCACAATGCTGTTCACGCGACCGGTGTTCAAGATCTTTCCGGGAATTGCGTTCTTCCCGGATCCCTCGCTTCGGGGAGGGATTTCCGGTCTTCAGGGCGCCACCGTCGGTCTACCCCAAGTTTACTATACCGGCGGCCAGTATCTTCAGAATTTCAGCGGCGTCACCGCGGTGCAAACACCAGATGCGGACGAGGCAGTGCAGCTACTGGAATCCGGCGAGATTGATGTTTACCTCGAGAGCTACGTCGCGCTCGTGGAGTCGATGGAACCGTACGAGGAAGAAGGGATCAGGGTTCAGCTCCTGAATCGAACCTTCTCCGGAATCCTCTCTGAGATGTCGATCGCTGTTAGATCCGACTGGCAGTGGCTGGTTTCTGCGATCGAGCGTGCCGCCGAGTGGGTCTATGCAGACGAGCTCAACGCGATCGTTGATTTGTATCTTTCGGACGCTCCTGAACAGGTCCAAAACGAGTACTTCGCATTTCGTTCACTCCTTAGCAGCTCAGAGGTGGCGTGGCTCGGCGAGAATCGTGACGTTCCCGTTCGGGTCTTCTACCTGGATGGTCTCGCGCCCATCAGCGACTTCGATGATGAAGGTATGCCAACCGGAATCGTTAGCAGCTATCTTGATGAGCTAACACGGATGTTCGGCATCACGTTTGAGATTTCGGGTCTTGGGCAAGGCCTGGGTGACGGCGTCAGAATGATCGGAGCTGGTGAAGTCGACATGATCGCGGCGCTCAGCGAGACCGCCGATAGACGGGAGCTGATGAGCTTCACTCCGCCGTACTTGGATCTCCCCATTATGGTGTTTGGGGATGACCAGCGACCGTTCATCGGGGACTTTGAGTCGGTGCTCACTGATCCTATCGTTGTGACCGACGGCCATGCGATCCAGGAGTGGATGGGACGCGACTACCCCTCGGCTGATCTCATTCCAGCAGAGAGCGTACTCAGCGGTTTGCGACGCGTTGAGGGAGACCCGAACGAGGTCCTGCTCGCTTCGGCATATTCGACCATCCGAATGATGATCGACAACAGAGTTCACGACATCGGGATCATTGGAACAACGCCCTACTCGTACCAGCTCTCAATGGGGACTCGCAGGGGTGCGGATCAACTGAGTGGTATCGTTCGAGTTGGAGTCGATCGAATCGTCCGTGAATCTGGAGCTTCCATCGCGTCCTATTGGCTGAACGCTGAAGTGGAGCCGCCACGGGACACCTTCTTCGTCCGAGTGATTGCGATCATCTTGATAGGAAGCGCCGTACTCCTCGCCTTTGTCGCCTACACCTTTACCTACCGACAGCGTCTTCTGAGGCAGCATGCGATTACCGATCCGCTGACCGGCCTGAACAATCGTCGCTTCCTCACCGAAATCTACGATCGCGAAGTCATGCGATTAAAGCGCGACAAGCGTATGCTTCTCTATCTGTTGTTCGATATCGATCGATTCAAGCAATACAACGATCGGTATGGTCACCGCGCCGGAGACAAGGCGCTGTCAGATGTTGCGAACCTTGCGAAGGAGTGCTTCAAACGCGCCGGCGATTTTGTCTTTCGCATTGGGGGTGAGGAGTTCTGTGTGTTCGCCGGTGTTGCCTCCGAGGAGGCGGCACAGAGTGTTCTTGAGCGGTTTCACAGTCGGTTTGCGAACGTGCGGATTCCTCACGCAGACAACGACGACGTTGGCTACCTCACGGTTTCGATGGGTGCGGTCA
>JANQQY010000077.1 GCA_028284845.1 Spirochaetales bacterium | reverse complement strand
CAATTGTTCAACGCATCATCGGGCCCGATGTTCTGTCGAAGGGCCTGCCACACGAGGATCACGAGCTCGGCGAACAGCTCCCGGCTTTCGCCGCTTCCCGCCATCTCCGAGAGGTTCGCCCTGGCGCGGTTGGCGTTGAGCAGGCCGGCCCGGGCAACGATGTCCGTGGCGAGCTCTGCGGGCATTCGCTCAGAGAGGACGAGATCTGCCGCGTTGCCGGTCGGTTTCCCGGGGATCGATCCGCGCCCCAGATACTTCTCAAGGAAGGCACGCACGGATGCTGTGCGCGCTTCAAACTCCACGTAGAGCTGCTCCTCCGCGGAGATATCGCCCTCCTGAACGTATCCAAGGCGCCTGGCGAGGTGGCGAAACTCGAGGCTGCCGGACTCCGGCAGGAAGAGGTCGGTTGCATTTCCGCGAAGCATGCGAAGGCCGTTGATGAGATGACGAAGAAAGCGGTAGGCCCGAATGAGCAACGCGACCTCGTCCGAGTCCATGAACCCGGTTCGCTCAAACTCCTCAAGTCCTGCGTGCAAACTCTGGGTTCGCAGGCGTTCGTTCGACCGCCCGCCCTCAACGAGTAGGATCTGAAGCCCGTATTCCAGGTCGACGAGCGCCCCGGGGCTGAATTTCGCATTTCGACGGCCGGAAGTGAGTTTCTCGCTCGCCTGGCGCCGGCGAAGGTTCTGGAGTTGATCAAGATCGATGCTCTCGCTCGCGTAGATAAGCTCGTCGCGCAGGAGTTCGATCTCGCGCCCGAAGTGTTGATCTCCGCCGATTGATCGAAGCCGCGTCAGCGCGAGCCTCTCGTAGCTGTGGGCATCTCCATCCCGTCCGTAGTAGCGATTGAACGACTCGAGGCTTACCGCCTGTGGGCCATCGGCGCCGTAGGGCCGGAGCCGGAGGTCTACGCTGAAGATCCCCTCGCGGCGCGCGTGTATCATCCCTGTGGCCTCGGAGAAAAAGCGTTCAAAGAACTCGGCATTGCTGATCGAGCGCTCTCCTCGGGTCGTTCCTGCATCGCGATAGACCAACATCAGCTCAAGATCACTTGCATACCCGATCGCACGGCCACCGAGTTTCCCTAGCCCAAAGACGGCCCACTCGGTCGCGAGCCCCGCGATCCCCACAGGGGTCCCGTACGTTTCTGTGAGTTGCTTCCACGCGGTTTCCAAGGCGCATCGCACAACCAGTTCCGCGAGGTCGGAGAGTCGTCTGCTGAGAAAGAAGAAATCCAGTTCAGGCGCGAGAATGTGGTCAAGGTCGATCAAGAAAGCCTCGCGATCCTTGAACTCGTTGAGAACCTGTACCCTTGCTTCCGTTCCGACCGCAGGCTCGAGGGCCTCATCCAAGATCGACTGCAACTCCTCCTTGTCATGGCTCAACCGGCCGCCGCGCGTCAGCATCGGCAGCAGACTCTCGTACTGCAACCGAATGAAATCTTCCCAGAGAAAGTCGCTTGCCCCAAGGAGTTGTGCCAGCTCGGCCAATACGTTGGGCGTCGCAAGCAGAGCGGGGAGATCCTTGCCGGACGCGCGTCCAACGACCTCGCTTGACAGCGTTTCGAACCGGATGAGGGCGGCGTAGGGATCCGGAGCACGATCGAGGAATGCGGTGAACTGTTTTGTTAGGAGAACGGAAAACCGGACTCTATCTCTCGCTGCCTGACTCGAGAGCGGACCTCCGTCGCGTCCGGTCAGCTCCAATGTGTCGCTGATGACGTGTCCGCTCGTTGCGATTTCGACCGACTCAATCGAGATGTGCTGGAGATTGAGAGCAGCGGAGAGTGAGTAGAGGAAGAAGGGCGTGTCTTCGCCCGTTACGGTCATTCGTGTTCGATGCGCAGATGTGTTGTCGAAATCGATCTCAAGCGGGTAGAGTCCCTCGCCGCTTGGGCCACGATCTTCCGGTCCAGCTGTTCGAATGTGGGCAGCAACGGATTCATTCACGATCCTCCGGGCCTCGTCCGGTCGATTGTGAATCGCAACGAGCGGTATGAGCTGATCCAGTCGACGTGTGAGTTCGCTGAAGAAGTGATCTACTCGGGCCTCCGGCTCCAGGAATCCCACGAAACGGTCGACTATACGACGTTCCGGGAGCGCCGGGGAGACCGATCGAGTTCGGCCGCGGCTTCGACCCTGTGGCGATGGCTGCGAGGTGCGATCGAGCGTGAAGACATTCCCCTCTATGATGTCAAATCCAGCAGACCCAAGCGTTCCCGCAAGCAGGCTCAACACACCCGCGGCATTCACCGTGACGATCGTCAGCTCCAACCCGCGTGTCTCGCGATCGGGCAGCGAGACGCGACGCGCTTCGAGTGCGTACGGCTCTTCCGGTGTCAGGGAGCAGATGAGGTCGATGTGGCGCGCGACCGTCGAACGATCGTAGACATCGAAGTAGGGCAGGGGGAGTCTGTCGAATATTGAAGAAGGGTTGAGGCTTCCGGCGCCGTCGCGCATGAGCGACGGCGCGAGCGCGAGCAGAGATTCAAAGCTTGGTCTGCCCGCTTTCTCCATGGGCCATTGTAGCGTGGAGCGGTCGTGAGTCCAGGGCAAAAAAAGGCCGTCCACCTGAGTGGACGGCCACGTCAAACCATCGACCGCTTAGCCGATTGCTTCTTTACCTTTCTCTCCGCTTCGGATCCGGATTACATCCTCGATTGGGAGGACAAAGATCTTCCCGTCACCGATCTCACCGGTCTTCGCGCCACGGATGATTGCATCGATCGTTGCCTGAACGAAGTCATCGTTGACCGCAACTTCCAGGCGAACCTTCTTGAGTAGATTCACCTCAATATCGACACCACGATAGCTCTCGTGATAGCCCTTCTGCTGTCCGCAGCCGAGCGAGTTGGTGGCGGAGAGCTTGAAGATATCGCTCTTGTAGAGCTCTTCCTTCACATCGTTCAGCTTGTGCGGCTGAATGTATGCAATAACAAGTTTCATTCAACGCCCCCTTACATGTTGCTGAAGATCTGGAAGCCAGAGTAGGACTCCGACCCGTGCTCGCTGATATCCAGACCCTGCATCTCTTCTTTCTCGTCCACACGCAGCACCTTCGCTGCCTTGAGGATGCCAAAGAGAATGAGTGCCGTTACGACTGTCCACGCGAACACTGCCACAATTCCAAGCGCCTGAACACCAATCTGTCCGCCTCTGGTGAGGCCGGAACCGATCTTCTCAAGGTCGCCGAAGAGCCCGACAGCAAGCGTACCCCATACACCACAGATACCGTGGACGCTGATTGCGCCAACCGGGTCGTCGATGTGGAGGACCTTGTCGAAGAACTCTACTGAAAGAACGACGATTACACCTGCGATCAAGCCGACGACAATCGACATTCCCGGGCTGATGACCCATGTACCGGCCGTAATGCCAACGAGGCCGGCAAGAGCACCGTTCAACGAGAACGATGGGTCAGGCTTCTTGAACCAGATCCAACTGGTGAACATGGCTGCAATCGCACCCGCTCCTGCGGCGAGGGTAGTGGTGGTTGCGACAAAGGCGATGTCGCTGTCTGTTCCGCTCAGAGTCGATCCGGCGTTGAAGCCGTACCAACCGAACCAGAGGATAAAGACGCCAAGCGCTGCAAGCGGCATGTTGTGGCCCGGAATAGCCTTCACGGTCACCTTGCCGTTTACCTTCACATACTTTCCGCGACGTGCTCCAAGGAGGATTGCGCCGACCATGGCCGCCCATGCGCCCACGGAGTGAACAACGGTTGATCCCGCGAAGTCGTGGAAACCAAGGTTGGAGAGCCATCCGCCGTTCCAGATCCAGTGACCTGAGATGGGGTAGATGATTCCCGAGATAAAGACCGAGTAGAGCAGGTAGCCCGAGAACTTCGTTCGCTCGGCCATCGCACCGGAGACGATCGTGGCTGCGGTAGCCGCAAAGACGACCTGGAAAAACCAATCGCGGTAGGTCGCTGACTCTGCACCGGCTAGGAAGAACTGGCTGGTTCCAATGAACCCACCAGAGCTCTCACCGTACATCAGTGCCCATCCAACTGCCCAGTAAGCAATTGCGCCAACTGAGAAGTCCATCAGGTTCTTCATGATGATGTTGCCGGCATTCTTGGCACGTGTGAGGCCCGTTTCGACCATCGCGAAGCCAGCCTGCATGAAGAACACGAGCGCTGCCGCTACGACCAACCAGATCATGTCAAAGGCGGCCGAGACATCAGCCATCGTGAGTTCCTGCGCGAATATGCTTCCTACGCCGAGGACGGCGGAGAGCACCGCGAACAGGAATAGACGTTTACGCATTTACATCCTCCAATAGTTTTCGCGTTCTTATGCGAAACCCGTGCCAACTTGGGGCGGATTGAAGGGCAAATGTGCAAATAGTGCTCACACAAAAGGTTACTGGATCGCTTCGAATCATATCGCTCTGAAGGGCAGAGAGAGAAGCTGGCCGTTATCCTACGAAAATGTCGTTCCGATACAAGTGTACTACAAAATGGTAGTACACCGAGAGTGCTCCTACATTCGTGTGCGGTACTGGCGGGGATCGATGTCGTGTTTTTTGATTCGCAGACCCATGATTCGTTCGGTTATGCCTAGAAGCCGCGCCGCCTTCGCCATATTGCCTCGTGTCGACTTCAAGGCGTCCAGGATGATCTCGCGCTCAAGGTTGTCGAGACTCTCTTCAAGCGTTCCGTGGAACTCGGTATTGGTCGACTCCGCGGATTGAAGGCTCGGCGGCAGGTGATGACTATGGATCACCTCGTCAACGCTCAAGAGCACCGCTCGCTCGATGCAGTTTTCTAGCTCGCGCACGTTCCCGGGCCAGTGGTAACTCATCAACAGGTCGATCGCGGGAGTGCTGATCCTTCGAACCGCCACGTGGTTCTGGTTTGCATACTTCTCAATAAAGTGGTCGGTGAGAAGCAAGATGTCGCTCTTTCGGTCGCGAAGAGGCGGAATATGAACAGGGAAGACGTTCAGCCGGTAGTAGAGGTCTTCCCGAAACGAGTTCTGC
>JANQQY010000064.1 GCA_028284845.1 Spirochaetales bacterium | reverse complement strand
CAGCTTCGATTGTGGCAATGTCGGGGGCGTGGCATGTAAGAGTCTACAGAGCAATGAGTCATGCCGCTTCAGAACAACAGGCTCGATGACACTACACAGCGGTTGAGCTTGGGCGAGTCGAATGCGTATCTTGTCGCGAAAGATAGGGAGGCAGAATGGCGAAAACACCCATTACCGTCGCGTACGGAGACGGCATCGGACCAGAGATCATGACCGCGTCGCTCCGAATTCTCGAGGCAGCAGGCGCCGAATTTGACATTGAGGAAGTGCAGGTAGGCGAGAAGGTCTATCTGAGCGGCAACACGAGCGGAATCGATCCAAAGTTCTGGGACTCAATCCGACGAACCAAGGTGTTCTTCAAGGCACCACTCACGACCCCACAGGGTGGCGGGTTCAAGAGCATCAACGTTACGACCCGGAAGACGCTCTCGCTCTATGCGAATGTTCGACCGACGCGGTCGCTCCATCCTTTTGTAGACACAAAACACCCGAATCAGGATCTCGTCATCATCCGTGAGAATGAGGAGGACTTGTATGCGGGAATCGAGCACCGACAGACTGACGAGGTCTACCAGTGCCTGAAGCTTCTCTCGCGACCGGGAAGTGAGCGAATCGTCCGCTACGCCTTTGAGTACGCGCGAGCAAACAAGCGGAAGAAAGTCACTGCCTTCACGAAAGACAATATCATGAAGCTCACGGACGGGCTCTTTCACAAGGTTTTTGACGAGATTGCGAAGGAGTATCCGGACATTGAGAACGAGCACTGGATCGTCGACATTGGGGCGGCGAAGATGGCCGATACGCCGGAAAACTTCGATGTAATCGTTCTGCCGAACCTCTACGGCGATGTTCTCTCAGACGTCGCTGCTCAGATCGCGGGGTCTGTCGGTCTCGCCGGAAGCGCGAACATCGGCGAGCACGGCGCAATGTTTGAGGCCATCCACGGAAGTGCCCCTCGCCGAGCAAACCAGAACCTCGCCAATCCGTCCGGTCTTCTCTTGGGCGGCATCATGATGATGGTTCACATTGGTCAGCCCGAAGTTGCAGAGAAGGTCCACAACGCGTGGCTCAAGACCGTTGAAGACGGCATCCACACGTACGACATCTTCCGCGAAGGTGTCAGCAAGGAGAAGGTCGGAACCAAGGAGTTTGCCGACGCGGTGATCGCCCGCATTGGCCAGAAGCCCTCCCAACTCGAGCCTGTCAGTTACGCGGGCGGTGCGGGAATCCCGAAGGCAAGTGATGCGGCAGCTCGGACGCCTGCGAAGAAGGCTCGTCTTGGTGTTGATGTCTTCCTCGACTGGACGGATGACGATCGGGATCCAAACCTCCTGGGTGAAAAGCTCTCCAAGGCTGGAAACGACGAGGTGAAGCTCACGATGATCACCAATCGCGGCCTCAAGGTGTGGCCGAAAGGCGCTCCGGAGACCTTCTGCACGGATCACTGGCGCTGTCGGTTTATGTCGACGACCGAGGGCGGTGAGGTGTCCCAGCAGCAGATTCTCGATCTGATGCAACGAGTGCACGACCACTCGTTCGAGATCATCAAGAGCGAGCAGCTCTACACCTTCGACGGAGAGCCTGGATTCTCCCTGGGTCAGGGTCAGTAGCCTGGCCGAGTTTCTCAACGAGTTCGCAGCAGGCGCCCATTGGGGCGTCTTGCTTGCGACTCTCATCGTCACATTGGCAGTGATCTCAAAGGGAGCCTCGGTCGCCGTTGACGGGGCATCGGCGCTTGCCGTCTCCACCGGGCTCTCACCCGCGATCGTGGGGGCGACGATCGTCAGCCTTGGAACGACCCTTCCGGAGGTCGCGGTTTCAGCAGTGGCGTCCGCGAGTGGGGACGCCGGACTCGCGGCAGGCAATGCCATTGGGTCGGTCGCGGCAAACAGCGGACTGATCGCCGCGGTCGTGCTCTTTGTGGGCCAGCGTGCGACATCAGATCGTGGCGTTCGTGTGATTGGTACGGCTGCCTCTGCGTCGGTACTCGCGGTAGGAATCGCTGCGGTAGTGACCGATCAGTTTGCAGGCGTACCACGAATACCGCGACTGCTCGGGCTCGCATTTCTCCTGCTCCTGCCAATCTATGTCCGGTACGTTCTTCGTCACAAGACCGAGGCTGATCCGGATGCGGCGGCCTCCCACGGGCCGCTGGTAGTGGTTGTTCTCAAGACCCTCGTTGCGCTTGCGGCGGTCGTCATGGCGTCGCGTGTTCTGGTTCCGGTCGCCATTGAGCTCTCCCTCCGACTCGGAATACCACAGTCGGTCGTTGCTGCGACGGTCATCGCGATCGGCACCAGCGTGCCTGAGTTTGCCACCGCGATCGCCGCCGCCCGAAGAGGGGCGAGCGAGATAGGGCTTGGCACGATTTGCGGTGCGAATGTTCTGAACGTTCTCCTCGTGACCGGGCTATCTGCGACGATCTCACCCGTCGGTCTCCCGGCCGACCGGTTCTTCGCATACGGCACGGTTCCATTTGCCCTTGGGTTGAGCCTCCTGGTCCTCTTTGCGGCGGGGACAAAGAACCGCAAGCTGGAGTTTGGAATAGCCGGCACGCTCCTCGTTGGCTATGCGAGCTTCGTAACGATCGGGCTTGTAGGGGTCTGATCCGCCGCAGGATTGACCTTGGCGGCTACAGCGTCAGGCTGGGTGTTGAGAAGAGGAGTGCCGCGCGTTGGAGCGATCCCGGAGGGGCAGCGCCTGGCTCGGCGCATTCGTAGAACGCGATCATCAGATCAATTTCGAGCGTGGAGCCGGCATAGGAGGGCGCATACGAGTCGAGCTGATCTGCCATTCGGACTCCCATGAATCTGCCAAGCCCGCTTGCCGCGCTTGGGTAGCGCCACTGCTTGCCATGGTAGGTCCCAAAGGGGTTCATCAGAATCTCCTGGCGATTCCCCTTGAGGCGAGTTCGCATGGGACAGAAGGCAAACGAGGAGAGTCCGAGCTCCCGGGAGTACGCAACGAGAATGCCGCGTTCCGGGCCAGACATCGCGATCCAGCCGTCGGTGATCTGATTGTTGCTCGAGTCGAGTGACCGGTTGGAGCTGAACTGATGGTAGTCAAGACGGTAGCTTGAGATCGAGTCTTCAAAGTTGTGCTTCCACACCACCGCCGGTCGATCTGCAGAGCATTCGAGTGCGGGGATCAGCTCACACGGTGCGATCTCCTGCCATCGGTCGTCCCACTCACGAGCGAGTCTCGATGCCTTTGCCGAGTCACCAAGATGGCTCGGTGTTTCCGGAAGCTCGAGGCGCCGGTGAATCCGGAGTGCTGCCGATGAGTCGGGAACGTGTACGCGTTCCTGCCAATGTACTTGCGCCCCGCCTACCTCGAACGAGCCTTCCCGGCTCATCGGTCCGTCAGCCTCTGTTCGCAGAGCAGACACGTCGCCCGCGCTTCGAATGGTGCGGTCGTATCGGACCCACGGAGCCGAGACGGTACCCAGGCTCCGGCCGCCCTGATAGGGCAGAATGCTAAGATCACCGCCTGAGGCCGGGGCAATCTTGATCCCATCGGCGCCGGCCCATGCGTCCGCCGAAGTTTCAGCCCCCTCTGTTGAAGCGCCTTCGAACCGCGCGAGCTCCGGATCGAGATAGCGTATCCCCTCACTCTCGCTGCGGGCTTCCCTGGCCGCGTGCAGCGCTTCCTCCGCTGCCGCCAACGACTCCGCCGCTCGGGCGCGTGCGTCATTGAGCCGACTGGCATTCATC
>JANQQY010000063.1 GCA_028284845.1 Spirochaetales bacterium | reverse complement strand
CAGCTTCGATTGTGGCAATGTCGGGGGCGTGGCATGTAAGAGTCTACAGAGCAATGAGTCATGCCGCTTCAGAACAACAGGCTCGATGACACTACACAGGTTAGCCACGGTTGGGCTAGAATCCCCCGATGACCGAGTCGACAGGGACGCTCGCGGTAATCTATCAGGACAGCGATATCGTCGTCGTCGATAAACCGCCGGCAATGCTGACCCACTCGAATAGCTTTGACCGCACGAGCCCAACTGTGCTCGCGGTCATGGGTAGCCGTATGGGACAATCTGTGAAGACGGTGCACCGGCTCGACCGTATGACCACGGGCGTGATGGTGCTCGCACTCACGAAGGAAGCGGCGGGAAACCTGAGCGAGCAGTTTCGTCTGCGATCAGTTGAGAAGCGCTACATCGCGATTGTTCGCGGTCATCTCGACGAACAGGGTCGGATCGAGAGCCAGATGAGCGACGCTCGATCGCCGGAGGACCGGTTGGCGATCACCGACTACCGCTGCATCGCGCACGGAAAGGTCTCAAAGCAGCTTGGACGCTACGGCGAAGGCTGGTTCAGTCTCGCAGAGCTGCAACTTCTCACCGGCCGCAGCCACCAGGCGCGTCGGCACCTCCACAGAATCAATCACCCAATCATTGGAGACCGCAAGCACGGCGACAAGGCGTACAACCTGTGGGCGGAGCAGAAAATCGGCGAGCGGCATCTCTATCTCCGTGCACGCGAAATCCGATTCACGCATCCGGTCACAGGGAAACGACTGGGGGTCACGGTGGGGCTCCCGAATCAATGGTTACGTCTCTTCGAGTTGGTGAAGATCAAACCACCCGGCCGGCTCGTTCAGCTTCCGTCGATCTACGAGGCAGCCGACCTTGCGTGAGGTTACGGAAGTGTCACGGAGCCTGTTGGTCGAATTCGCGTAGGTCATTCCGTCGCGGTCGGATGCTCGGGCGGAATCTGCAATCGACCGGTCACTCCCGTGCAACTCTACATGGCCGAATGAGTTACCGCCAGTCAGACCAACAAGCTTCGTGACACCACGTGAGGCTATCGTTGCTCCCGAGGGCTCGACGGATCAGGCGGCAGGTCGTCCGGGAGATCTGGTGGGATTCCCGGATCAACGGCGTCGTCAGAGGTCGAGGGCACGATCTCGAGTTCAGCATCCTGCTCGGCGTGAACTGCAGCAGGCCGGGTGCTCGCGCCCGACACGGATTTGCGACGGGCGATGAGAGCTCCCCACAGGAGCACGGACATTCCGGTGGCGACGATGGCCGGAACTACGACCGCCCAGAGAGCGGCGGCACTGAACTCGGACACGATCAGGGAGTACCAGAGACCGGCGGATTGAAGAGAGCTCGCGAGAGCGATGAATCCAAGAAGGGGATTTGTGTCTCGCCTCCGAAACGCGACGGTCAGCAGCCCACATCCCTGGAGCGCGACAAGAGTTGCGCCAACATTCCGCAGCCAAGCGACGTTGGTTGCCTCTGCTTGAGACAGCTCTACAAACCAGCCGGGTATCACCAGGAATACTCCACCCATCGCAAGTGAGAGGAGCGCGGTCAGGATGAGGACGATCTTAACCACCGGTTCCTTCATCGGGTGAGCATAGCCGATGGGTCGCCCTTTTCCAAGATTTGCAGGTTCGGTACCTTCTGATTCTGGAGGTCCCATGGGACGAGGTGACAGACGAACAAGAAAAGGCAAGATCTGGCGCGGGAGCTACGGCCGCAAGCGACCGTCCTCCAAGCGCAACCACGAGCGGAACAAAGGCTCGTTTTAGTCAGGAAAACGTGATCTGATCTCGTGGAGCGGGAGCTCCTCCAGATCGTTCACGGCAATGTGCGCGCCGCGGGCAAGAAGACCCGCGGTGTCGCCGTTTCGAGCGATCCCGACGACCAGTCCAAACTCTCCGTTTTTTCCAGCCTCGACGCCCACGTAAGCATCCTCAAAGACAACTGAGTTACGCGCGGCGGCGCTTAGGTCGTGCGCAACACCCAGAAACATGTCCGGCGCGGGCTTGCCCTTGATGCCAAGTCGTGGGACGTCGGTGCCGTCGATGATCGCATCAAAGCGTTCGATGAGGTTGGTCTGCCTGAGAACCGGACGACAGTTCTTACTCGAACTCGCCACGCCAACGCGAATTCCCTCTGATCGAAGCTGGTCCACCAAGCGAACTGTCGACTGAAAGACTGGAACGTCGCCAGACTCAACGATATCAAGGAAGGCTCCGTTCTTTCGATTGCCGACGCCGCAGACGCTCATCGTATCGATCGGGTCGGAGGGTTCTCCGAACGGTAGCTCAATCCCGCGAGACGCGAGAAAGGTAGAAACCCCATCGTAGCGCGGCTTCCCGTCCACAAAGGGGACGTAGTCAGCATCGTGCTCAAAGGGTCGTTCGGCCACACCCTTCAGCGAGCGCATCACCTCGTCAAAGGTCGACTTCCAGGCACGAAAGTGGATGACCGCGGTATCGGTTATGACTCCGTCGAGATCAAAGATGGCGGCCTTGAGCATGCTTCCCCCGTCGGTATTAGACTATGGATTAGGTCGGGACGCTCATCGCCTGCCCGGCGATTCCGAGCGCGGTCACGAGAACATCTGGTCCCGTACAGAATGCCGCCGCGCTCGAGGCCTGTTGCACCCGAGCCCGAAGGTCTGCGTCCGGCGCGACAAAGACCGCGTGGGTCTCAACGCCGCGTTGAGCGAGCGCTTCAAGCATAGGCAGATCCGACGGCGTATCGCCACACACAAGGACCGGTCCCTCGCCAAGATCAAGGCCACACGCCTCAATGAGATAATTGACGCCGTCACCCTTGTGGTAACCGCGCGCTCGATCGACGTCCGAGGCCAGTGTCAGTTCGACGTCAAAACCAGTGTGGTCGAGTTCGAACCGTGACCGGTCCGGATCGATCTGGCGAAGAATGGTCGTGATCTCGTCAAGGAACGACTCGGAGATTTCTGATGGCACACTCCGATGGATGTCCTGAATGCTCACCGTCAGCTGCCCGAGTTTCTGCTGGTAACCGGACCCAATGGATGCGAGCAGTGAGTAATCGGGACGCTCGAGCAACGCCCGCAGTCGCTCATCGAGCTTCATGATGAGTAACCGTTCTTCCTCCCGAAGCGGGAAGCTGCCGGCCGTCCCATCGGAACGAACGAATTCACGGCCCTTGCTCCCTGCAAGATGAACGGTCCCCTCCGGAAACGCGCTCAGCGAGAGCAGGCCGTGACCGTAGAGCGGTCCCGAGGTGAGAACAAAGAAGTGATCGGTCGCAGTCATGGCGAATCGGCCAAGCCGAACCGCGGCATAAAGTGGCTGATGCGATGACCGGTATCGGCCGGAGTAGTTCGCGATGGTCCCGTCTCGATCGCTGAAGACGCAGGTGTAGCGCCGGTCGTGAATCAGCTCGAGTACATCGTCGAGCTCCTGCTCGAAGGCCCCGGGGACGTGCAGCGTTTGGACAACACCCTTCATTCCAAGCCGGAGGCAGGCGATGTCTCGCTGGAGCTCGGTCCGTTCGTATTCCAGATTCACGGTCAGCGATCGCCCGTCAATTTCGATCTCACGACTGCTCCCGGAACCCGGCAGCGAGTCGATGGCGTGCAGCGTCTCTTCGAGAGTGCTCAGGGTCTCTCCGCAAACGGGAGCCCGGTGACATGCGTGGTGGGCATCGAGATCGAGCCCGTTCTCAAGAATGGCTGAGGCTGCGCGACGACGAAGTGGTCTTAGTCGATCAAAGTGCTCGTAGAGTTCATCCAGCGTCACAGACGCCTCGAGGAGCGGTGGTAGAGTGCCAGACGAGATGCCGGCCATGCATGGCCGAAATATGATCCTCTTTCTGTCGCTCAGGCAAACTTCGTCCGGTGGAACCGTACGATCATCTGGATTACCGACGTGCCGGCCGAGGTGTTCTCAATCACGTGATCGACGTCGCAATGATAGGTAATAAAATCGCCCTTGGAGATCTCTGCACTCCGACTACCGGCCTCCACGCGCACGCTCCCCTCGAGAACGGTGAGGTACTCTTCCGAGCGAGCGGCATGTGGTCCCGACGCGAGATCGGAGCCGGCAGGAAACTCTACCTGATAGATTTCCAGGTCTTCCGCCATCGCGAGCGGCGAGTAGACCTTGATGTGTGGACCATTCTCCGCCGTGTCGAGGACGGCCACGTCATCGGAACGGGTGACGGTGAATCTACGCGACGGCTCCCAGCTCCCCTTGAGAATGGCGTCGAGCTCCACCTCCAGACCTCGTGCGATCTTCCAGATGGTAAGGACAGTCGGATTGACCTTGTCGGACTCGATCTGGCTCAGCATCGCCTTGGAGACGCCGCTGCGCTCGGCAAGCCCGTCAAGGGTCAGATTTCGCTCCTTGCGAAGACGCTGAATGTTTGCACCAATCTGCGGCGGCGGGACCGGTTTCATGCTTCCTCCGGTTGACCCCTTGTTGAGGTCAGCATACTATACTTCTTGTTCATTATAGTGAACACGCAAGGAGAGGGCAATGGAAACGCGAACACTGCTCACCGGCGGTCTCGGGCAGCTTGGGAGCGAACTCGCGGCAGCGCTTCGCGAACGGTACGGCGAAGACTCGGTCATCGTGACCGACGTCAGAGAACCGGACGGGGATCTGCCGGACCGCTTCTACCAACTCGATGCCCGAAACGGAGGCGACCTCGCCGAGCTTGTGACCCGAGAACGTATCACCCGGATCTACCACTTGGCGGCGCTTCTCTCGGCGGTGGCCGAGTCGCGACCGCAAGACGCATGGCAGATCAATATGGACGGCCTCTTCACGATCCTTGAGGTCGCGCGCGAAGCCGGGGCGAGCGTCTTCACACCTTCCTCGATCGGAGCGTTTGGGCCGCAGACCCCAAAGGATTTCACTCCACAAGACACGATTCAAAGGCCCACGTCCATGTACGGTGTGACCAAGGTCGCTGGCGAGCTTCTCTGCGACTATTACTACTTCAAGTACGGCGTAGACACCCGCGGCGTCCGCTTTCCAGGAATCATCTCGAACCTCACACCTCCCGGCGGCGGTACGACCGACTACGCAGTAGACATCTACTATGCGGCGGTACGCGACCGTCGGTACACTTGCTTCCTTCAAGGCGACACCTACCTCGACATGATCTACATGCCGGATGCCATCAAGGCGGCAATCGACGTGATGGAGGCAGATCCCGAACGCCTTCGACACCGTAACGCGTTCAACGTGACAGCCATGAGCTTCAGCCCGGAGGACCAAGCAGCTTACATCCGCCGTTACATACCCGAGTTCGAGATCTTCTACGACGTTGATCCTGTTCGCCAGGCAATAGCGAACAGTTGGCCAAACACATTGGAGGATTACGCGGCACGCGTGGAATGGGGTTGGGAGCCGGAGTACGACCTCGATCTGATGACCGCAGACATGCTACGAACGCTCGCCTCGCGCGAGATCGCCTGATCGCTACAGCGTGCGCGGAAGCCTTCGCGAAGCGATCGCTATGGTCACGGCTCCGATCGCGGAGAGGATCACAAGTGGCAGGGCCGCGGCTGAGAACCCGAGGTCGTAGATGGCGGCCTTGAAACCCTCAATGACCCAGTAGAAGGGCGAGATCACTGCAAGCTGTCGCATGAAGTCGGGGACGATCTCGAGATCGATCGACCACCAGGCTCCGCCGATGGGTGCAAGGGTGACCGCCAGGAGGGTCGTGAGCGAGGTGGCGTGTTGCTCGCGCTCAACAAAGGTTGCGAGCATGACGCTCAAGCCGCTCGCGGCGAAGACAAAGGCCGCCATCACGGCGAGCATGAGCAAGGGCGAGGATCCGAATGAGATGTCGAAGATCAGCCCCAGGACAAGACCGGTGGCGATTGCGACCACGTACTGCATCATGCCGACGATGAACCGGCCGAGGACGCGGCCGGTCACATACCCCGCCCTCGTTAGGGGAGCCGCGAGCGAGCGGTAGAGTGTCCACCGCCGTCGCTCCTCCACAAGCATCGCCGCACCGGCAAGCACGCCAAGCAAGACAAACATACTCCCCATACCGGGAACCGATTGCTGGAAGCCACTGAGTGTGTAACGACGAGGAAGTTCGATCTGGATCTCTTCAAGCGTCACTCGCTGGGCGGCACCCAATTCGATCGCCCGCGTCGTCGCGAGTCGTTCCGGATCACTTTGCGCCTGGCCTTCTCTAGAGAGGTCGGGGTCCACCAGGCCCCGCGCGGCGATGCCGGCGTCTGCGGCGAGAGTAGCTCGTGCGGCCGCCGCCTGCAGGATCGGCTGCAACTCACTCGAGAGCGCCGGATCATTGACGCCAAACACGACCTCGACGCGAACGTCGTTCCCTGCTCGCAGCGCGGCATCAAACCCGCTTGGAATCGTGATTCCCACAGCGGCTCGACTCTCGTCCAGGAGCGTACTGAGCGCCGCATCATCACGACCGGCAACATCGGCGCAATCAGAAGCCGAACAGGGCGCAAACCGGTCTGCCTCTGCATACACCTCGTCTACAAAGACCCGGGAGAGTTCGCTTTGATCGAGGTCCTCAATCGCGAGCACCGGCCACGACGGCGGGCCGTCCGATGGCGCGAAGGCGTCGTTCGCTATGCCGACCACAAAGGTGAATGCGATAGGTACGACGAGGCGCGCGATAAAGGCGCCGCGTTCGGCGAGGACGAGGCGGAGATCGTTCAAGGCAAGGGCAAGGACCTTCACTAGGTTGAGAACCTCCGTAGAAAGAGCACAAGGGAAATCGCGCCAAAGACCAGGGCAAACCCACTCATCGCAAGCACATTGGTCCAGATATCGGTGCCGCCACGTGCAAGCTCCTCGAATGCCTCGGCACCCCAATGGACCGCGGAGGTCAGACGAATGGGGCTCTGGAGTCGGAACCCAAACGAGCCGCCGGTGACCGCCATGTACATCGTGATGACAGTACCAATGACCCCCGACTGTTCCGGGCTCTTGGCGATCGCCGCCACGAGGCCGCCGATGGTCGTCGTCGCGGCAGAGGTCGCGAGGAGCACCCAAGCGATTCGTCCTATGCTCTGGCCCCAGATAAACACGAGCCGCCCCTCAAGGAGCGAACCGATTCCGGTAAAGGCAATAAAGAGAAGGACGAGTTGGAAGAGGACCATGACAAAGGTGCTTCCAAGCTTGGCCGCAAGGAGCGTGGATCGAGAGCTGGGCGAGGCGAGCAGCCGGGTCATCGTCCCGTCTCGCACTTCTTCCAGGATGCTCGTGGCATTCCCGTTCGCCGTGAACAGGGCGAAGAAGATCGCCTGTGTCGCTCCAAATACAACGAGCGGATTGAAGCCGGCACCTCCGCTTCGAAGCGACGACTGAGTCATGATCACACGCTGATCGAGCGCGCTGCTCGGATCCTGAAGAGACTCGGTAAGCTGTGTGAACGCATCCCGGCCAAGAATCTCTGCGGGAGGGACGCCCTCAGCAGTCGCTGCTCCAAACACTGCAGCCTGCGACAGCGCGAGTGATCCGCTAAACGCGTCCAGGAGTCCGCTCGCTATCGTTGATACGATCTGCCCCGAAACCTCTCGGTCCGGTCGCGTCACGAGTCGAACGTTTGCAGGGCCCCGATCGGCGGGGCCTGTGAGTCTCCGACTGAGATCTTGCGGGAGAATCACGACTGCCGCTACCTCGTCGTCCGTGAGCAACCCAAGCGCCGTTTCCTCGTCGGCCACAACACGAGCGTCGAGACCCGTGAAGATCATCGCAGGCTCAGCGAGGATGGCCTCGAATGCCTCACCAAAGTCGGCAATGGGGGAGCCCCGATCAGCGTTCACGAGCGCTACGGGGAGATGATCGATTGGGTTGCTCTCGTTCGCGAGTCCGCCAAAGGTGAGGGAGATAATGGTGGCGATGGCAAGCGGCGCGGCAAACATAAGAATGAGCAGCGTTCGATCTGTAAACGACTGGCGAAGGTCGTTCCAGGTGATCAGGAGAAATGCCCGCATACCTACTCCCGCAGCGCACGACCGGTCAGCGAGAGGAAGACCGACTCGAGGTTCGGCTCCTCCAGTCTGACACTCGTCACCGGAACACCTTCGGCTCCCGCGGCCTCTACGATTTGCGGTAGAAGCATCCGGCCGCCGGACGCAAGAACCTCTACTCGGCAGGCTCCTGACTCGGGATCGCCCACGCTCTCAAGTTCGGCCGCCGAAACCCCATTCATCGTGCGAAGACCCCGCAGGAAGGAGTCACGGTCGCCGCCGATCGCAAGTTCAATTTCGACCCGATCATCCTCGTTTACCATGGCTACCAGGGAATCGAGCGATCCAACGGCAATCAACTTGCCATGATCGATGATACCAACTCGATCACTCAGCTCTTCAGCCTCCTCCATGAGGTGGGTCGTGTAGATGATCGCGATCCCCTGCTCCTCCTTCAGATGACTGATGAGATCGAGAATCCGACGTCGGCTTTGCGGATCGACCCCGACAGTCGGCTCATCCATGTACAGGATGCGAGGCGAATGAATCAGTCCCGCCGCGATGTTCACCCGTCGCTTCATTCCGCCCGAGAAGGTCTCAACGCGATCGGATGCGCGATCGCGAAGCTCCACGAAGTCGAGAAGTTCATCAATCCGGCTGCGAAGGGAGTCGCCCCGCATGCCGTAGATTCGTCCGAAGAACTCAAGATTCTGACGCGCGGTGAGCCGAGGATAGAGCGCGATTTCTTGCGGGACGATCCCGATCTGGGCCCTGGCGGCGACAGGATGCGCCGCCAGGTCGATACCGAGAATGCTGATCGATCCCTGCGATGGGGTCACGAGGCCGCTGATCATGGAAATCGTGGTGGTCTTCCCTGCCCCATTCGGGCCGAGCAGGCTAAAGAGCTCCCCTTCGTCTACGCGAAAATCGATCCCGTCCACGGCCCGCACGCTCTTCCCGCTGCGGGAGGCATATGTCTTCCCGAGTCCGGAGACCTCGACAGCTGTGCTCATCTGACGAACGGTACTGGCACCGAGTCCGGATGGCAATCCCTGTGTAGTGTCACGAAGCCTGTTGGTCCGTTTCGGATAGATCACGATGTCCGATAGAGATGCGGACCTCGACCCCGCAACTCACACCCCTGCCCCTCGTAGCTCGTTCTGCCCAAAAGACCTGCACTCGGTCGGACCAACAGGCTTCGTGACACTTCGAATTGCTCCGCCATTGCGCTTGTTGGAGGAGGTGCACCCAGGTACATTCGACTCGTGAACCTCTTTGGTGCATCACTCGATGAACTAGCCACCCTCGCCACGCAGGCCGGCGAACCCGCCTACCGAGGCAAGCAGGCAGCCGACTGGCTCTATCGACATCACGTTACGACTCCGGCCGCGATGGCGAATCTACCGGCGGCGCTCCGGGTCGAATGGGAATCCAAGCACGATCTGATCTCTCCGCGCCAGATTGAAGCGAGCACAAGCACCGACGGGACAAAGAAGTACATCTGGGAGGCGTTTGGTGGGGATGTCTTTGAGTCGGCTTTGATTCCGGAAGGAGACCGCCTGACGCTCTGTGTATCGAGCCAGGCGGGATGCAAGATCGGGTGCAAGTTCTGCCTGACGGCACGAAAGGGGCTTCGTCAGCAACTCTCTCCGGCCGAGATCCTTGGGCAGCTGCGCGACCTACCTGAGCGCGATCACGTAACGAACATCGTCTACATGGGTATGGGCGAACCGCTCGACAACACAGATGCGGTGCTTGCGAGCATCCGAGTACTCACTTCTGAATGGGGATATGGGTGGAGCGCGCGACGGATCACTGTCTCTTCCGTCGGCATCCTTCCGGACCTGGAACGGCTTCTGGATGAGACCGACGTGAATGTCGCGATCAGTCTCCACGCTGCGCGCCGAGAGGACCGGCTGCCGCTCGTTCCCTCAGAGAACCGCTACCCGATTGCGTCGATCGTCGACCTTCTCAGATACCGAGCCGAGCTCGCGCTTCCTCCATTCACCGGCGCCGGTCGTCGAAGGCTCTCTTTCGAGATCACCATGCTTGACGGGGTGACCGACCGTCCGGAGCAGGCGGCTGCGGTCCGGGATCTGATCCAGGGCATCCCCTCCCGGGTGAATCTCATTCCGTGGAACCCCTTCCCGGGAACCTCATTCAACTCAAGCTCGCGGAGTTCGATATTGGCCTATCAGTCGGTATTGAAGCGTGCCGGAATTGTCACGACCATTCGTGAGTCGCGGGGCCAGGATATTGGAGCGGCATGCGGTCTCCTCGCCGGGGCTCAAATGACGAGGACGACGGCCGCTACGAGCAATCCTGCCCCCAGGAGTCTCTGAAGATAGACCCCAGGCGGCGGACGGAGATCGTCGTCGCGCCTGACGAGGATCCATGCGAAGACGACGCTCCAGAGGCCGCGACTGGAGTAGAGCACATTTGCTTCCGCGGCGCGGCCGAACCACGCAACGACACCCACCTGTATTGCGAACTGTACAAAGATGAGGAACGACGCGACGGCAAGAAGTGAAGCGCCCCTGCGATCGGGTGCGGCGGGCCGAGGGAAGGCGGCAAGCGCCACGGCCGCTGTTGATGCCCCCGCGACGATAATGCTCAGACCAAAGAACCCGGAGACGAGTCCGCCGTATCTACCGGAGGCGACAATCGAATCAAAAAACGCGAAACTCACTGCCGACGCGAGGGCCGCACCGATCGCTGGGAGCGAGGCGTGCGCGCGGGAGGCACGAGTGAAGCCGATCACGATGACGGCGGCCGCGGCCAGTACTGCCGCGATCCACGTCGACGGTGGCGCGGAGATTCCGAATCCAAGCCACCCAATAAGGACGACCCAGATCACCTTCGTCCCCATCAAGGGAGTTTGGACGCTGGCGTCACCCTTGGTAAGGGAGAGCACGGTAAGAAACTGTCCCAGACCAATCCCGAGTCCGCCCAAGATCGCCGGCATCCAGGTTCCGGGCAGCGGAGGTCCAGCGATGATCAGCGGCGGGATGCCGGTGATTCCTATTCCCAGAGCCGTCCAGACCAGCTGGGACCGATACGAGACGCCGTTTAGCGTCGCGGACCGAAGAAGAAAGGTGCTGAGCGAGTAGATGACGGCTGCAACGAGCGGACCAGCGACCTCGATCAGAGGTCTCATGCCTCGTAGATGGCGGCTCTGTTGCGACCCGCCTCTTTGGCCTGGTACAACGCCTTGTCGGCTGCCTCTTTCAGAGCCTCGATGGATGACCCGTGGATCGGGAACTCAGCGACGCCCTGGCTCGTTGTAACTTTGACCGGACCCGAAGGTCCCGGAATTTCCATCGCCTCAACGCTCTTTCGAATCGCCTCTGCCTTGGCAAACCCTTCGGCGGCGTCGGCGCTCGGAAGGATGATCGTGAACTCGTCGCCTCCGTACCGGGCCGGCACATCCTTGGACTCGAGACTATCGCGAACAGACGGCGCTACGGCGGCGATAATCGTGTCGCCAAACTCCTGACCGTAGGTGTCGTTGATCCCGTGGAATCGATCGAGGTCCATCATGATCAGTGCGAAACGCTCCTTGTGCGCGGCCGCGTGGGAGAGCTGCCGCTCAAGGGCATCGTCGAGATGCCGCCGATTGTAGAGACCGGTGAGGTCGTCAGTGATCGCCCTCCGGCGTGCACCCTCGCCCCATTGGACCAGACCCGAGAGAAACGAGCCGGTATTGCTCAGGCGGTCGTTGGTGATCTGCACCATTCGGTACATGATCTTGATCGCCGTCTCAGGATGATGATCCATCATCTGGAAGAAGTCGTCTTTCTTCAACTCGTAGAGGGTTCCACCGTCGGGCATGACGCAGGTCGCCGACCGCGGAGCATCCTCGAACATCGCCATGTCGCCAAAGAACTCTCCGGGTCGAACTTCGGCGACGTTTACATCGGTCCCGTCCGGAGTATGGACCCGGATCGACACCCAGCCATCGCCGACTATGTAGAGCTCTCGGCCCTCATCGCCCTGGTGAAACACCTCCTGTGCCTTGGTGTGGGTCACCTCTCGCAAGAAACCACGGACGATGTCGAGCTCGTCCTTGTTCAACGCTTCGAGAATGGTTACCCGCTTCAGAAGGTCTCGGGAGATCACGTCTCCTCCGGGACGCGCCCAACGCGCATTACCTGATCACCACCGGCATCCCGTGCCGCAAATACAATCTCATGCGTTGCGTGAATCAGCGCATCAATGCTCGCGCTGTCTGTTGGATAGAGTCCGGCCCCAACGCTGAAGGTCAGCGGGATCTTGGTGTCGCCGGTGATAGGTGTGAGGTCGGCCTGCTTCATATGATCGCGAATCTCATCGGCACGTGTCGCAAGGGCGGCCGAGTCGGTTCCAAGGGCAACGACCGCGAACTCGTTCCCGCGATAGCGGATGGCGATGTCGTCGTCTCCGGCTACGCTCTGCAAGTGGGTGGCGAGAAGCTGCAGCACCTGATCTCCCACCTCATGACCAAAGGAGTCGTTGATCAACTTGAAGTTGTCCGGCTTGATCATGAGCAGACCCGACTCTCCGGACTGCCTTCGCAGGATGGCCGGCACCTCATCGTCAAGATAGGTCTTGCTGTAGAGACCGGTCAGCTTGTCGCCAAACACCTGTTTCCGAAGGTCTTGCACCCACCCTGAGTTCTCGCTCACCAGTGCGTTGGTCGAACGAATCCGCCCGGCAACGATGACGAGGAACTGATGGAGCATCCGGGCGAACAGCCTGGGATGGTCCATCATCATCGCGTCAAGTGAGGTGCCCCGCTCGGGAAAGATGAGGATGCGACTGCCGCCTTCACTGACGGCCCCGGCGGTTCTCGGTCGATTCGAGAGGAAGTGCTGCTCACCAAAGCTCTCGCCCGCAACGAACCGCGCCAGATCGATCGTCTCCCGCTCGTCGCCGGTCTTTACGATCCGAACCTCGCCCGACTCAATGACAAAGAGTTCTCGGTCGGTTGCCCCTTGTTCAAAGACACAGTCGCCATCTGCGAACTCGTAGGACGCTGCGTGTTCCGCGAGCAGAGATAGGTCGTGCTGGCCAAGCTGAGAGAACAGGTCTACAGAGGTCAGGAGTTCAAGCTTCTCCATTCGAATAGGCAATTATGCACGCATTCAAGAATCTGGAGCAATACGGCGCTGGACCAGATAGGCAACAAGGTCAAAGGCAAACAGAAATCCACCCTGGAGAATCAGCGACCTGCCAAAACCCTCGAGTGTCGCTGCGTTTGGTTCCTCTCGCCGTGAACGCTCAATCATGTAGACCCCGGCCATCATGTAGCCAACGTCGATTCCGGCGTTGAAGAGGAAGGCATCCTCCAGCCGATTCTGCGCCGCGCGAATCTCGCCGACCGTCCGGCCGCTGGGGATCGCGGCCAGGTCCCGAGTGGCACCAAACAGAGCGGGGAGCGCGAGCGCGGCGTTAACGATGTTCCATCCTGCATTCATTTGATGAAAGGCAGCCTGCACGGGATCATCAGAGGTGAGCCAGAGGGTTGTCCCAAGTGCGAGGTTTGTTGCGCTCCACCCCGCAAGCACAGCCATGGAGACCTGCGTCGCGCGAGCCGTTCGTTCCTCGTACGCGGCGATCGATTGTGAATCGTAAACAACTAGATCACGATCTTCGGCAGGGGCGATTGATGCACCCAGGACGAGAAGACAAAGCACGATGGGAAGGGCACGACGATCGCCAATTGCGTTGATCATGGCTAGAAGGTACGCTCACCGCACGACGAGGCAAGCATGACATATGACTACCGTGGCGCGAGCCCCAAGATACCTCGGTCGGTCTTTGTCGCGCCCGGTGCGGTTGTGATTGGATCGGTGACGATCGGAGAGAACTCGAGTGTCTGGTTCAACTGCACCGTGCGCGGTGACGTCGCACCGATCTCGGTCGGCTCAGATACCAATATCCAGGACAACTCGGTATTGCACGTGACCCACGAGACCGGACCGCTGGTGATCGGGAATCGGGTCACGGCGGGACACGGCGCCACGCTCCACGCGTGCACGATTGAGGACGAGGTGCTTATTGGAATGGGCGCGATCGTGCTGGACGGCGCAGTGATCGAGAGCCACGCGGTTGTTGCGGCGGGTGCGCTCGTCCCACCCGGCCTTCGCGTGCACTCGGGAACGCTTGTCGGCGGTATCCCGGCACGAGTGATACGACCCCTTCGGCGTGAGGAAATCGACGATCTGGCCGCTTCCGCCGCGCGCTACGTTGAGTACGCGGCCAAAATGAGAGCTGAAGTTGGCGCGTAGAGCAGCGCTTGCTCTTCTCGCCATCTTCGCGCCCTGTGCGCACCTCTCCGCGCTCACGCCGTCAGGCCTCACGGTTCTGACCATCATCAACGAGACACCGAATGAGATTGCCTATCTCTATCTGGCGCCTTCGGATTCAGACTCGTGGGGTGCCGATGTTCTGGGAGTCGGTCGGGACCTGCCGCAGGGCGCAGACCGAAGGTTTTATCTGGATGTCCCGGAGGATGTGACCGAGTGGGATCTGCTGGCCGTCGACGCCGAAGGTGACGCATACATCCGATGGCGTTCAGAGCTGGAATCCGGCAAGCCGGCTTCGATCGAGATCGTGCCGGACGATTTTGAGAGCGGCTACGACCCACCACCACTTGCGCGCGTCACGATTACGAACAGCACCGGACGTGACCTCTGGTTCGCCTTCCTCCGACCGTCCGGTGCCCCGGCCTACGGTGCCGATGTCCTCTACGAAGGCACGATCCTTGCCCCGAACGAGCGCTACGCCGTCTTCGTCCCGGTTGGTGACGAACCGGTCGGCTACGAGCTCTTCGCGATGCACGCCGACTCGACATCGGTCTCCACATCGCTCTCGCTTTCGGCCTCTCGACTCTTCCGGCGCATCGTCCTCACCGATCCGTAGAAACTTCCGCACCGCACTGCCTTCTGCTATAGTCGGGGCAATGCACGACCTGATCATCCTTGGGGCGGGGCCAGCCGGACTGGCCGCCGCAGTCTACGCGATCAAGAAGCGTCTGGACTTCATGGTTGTCAGCCCTGACATCGGCGGGAAGACGACCTGGCAATTGCAGATTGAGGACGCCGATTCAAACGAGACGGTTCGTGCTGCAGAACTCGTGACCCTCTACAGGACAAGGGTCGAGAGTCTCCGGCATTCAATGAAGAAGGCACGAGCGGAGGCGATTGGTCGCACGGAGGGCGGGTTGGTCGTGACAGCCGGCGGTGAGTCGCTCGAAGCAAAGGCGGTGATCGCCGCAACCGGCACCTCCGTCCGCTCGCTTGACGTCTCCGGGGAGTCGGAATTCCGAGCAAAGGGTATTGGGTATTCATCAATCAGCTACTCGCATCTGCTCGCGGGGAGGCGAGTCTTCCTCGCCGGCGACTCCGACCGAGTGATCAACGCGGCAATCGAAATGTCGCTCCACGCCGACCAGGTCTCCCTGGGTCTTCTTGCCGAAGGTTCGTTTTCGCCCGCACTGGTGGGCCGGGCCAAGGCGATCGAGCGCATCTCGGTTCACGAGCGGGCGGCGATTGAGGCGTTCACCGGCGACGCTTATGCACGAGCCGTGACACTCCACTCGGACGGGGAGACGACGGTGGTTGAGGCCGATGGTTTTTTTGTCGAGCTCGAGCCACGACCGAATACAGAATTCGCCTCTGAAATCGGTGTCGTGGACGCCCGCGGCTACATCACGGTTGACGGTCAGAACGCCACGAGCGTTCCCGGTCTCTACGGGGCGGGCGACGTGACCGGAAACGGATTCGAGCAAATCCTTGTATCGCTTGGAGATGGAGCCAAGGCGGTGCTTTCGGCATACGAATACCTTCTGAGTGTAGGCATCACTGGCCGTTAGATTCCTGAGACATTTGATGTGAATAGCCTTCCCTCGTGCGCTACACTGGCATAATGGGGGTCGCGTGAAGCAGTTCAGAAATCCATTTCTTCTTCTTATCGTCGCCCTTGTCATTGGCGGTTGCACGACCGTACCCGCTCAGCTGCAGAACGGAGAGCTTTCTGGCGAGACCCCAGAGAGCGGTTCAGCCGCCTCGAATCCCGCCGCGGAACGAAACGAGAACACTCCCTCAGACGTAGTAGATTCCCCCACGATCGCCGGTACGGATCTCGACGCCGGATCCGGCGGCCCGACGGGCAGCCGCGAAGGAGCGGCAACACCCGCGGAGCAACCACCTGCGCTCTCTGATCGGCAGCGACGCATTCTTCAAGCTGCGGAGACCATGCTCTCAACGCAGAGCTTCCTCGTCGGCGGTTATCGCTACTCAAACGACTGCACGGGCACAATCCTCGCAATCTACGCAATGGCGGGAGTCCGGCTCGTCGATCTCTTCCCTCACTACAGCGGGAACGGTGTGGAACGACTCTATCGAATCGCCGAAGATCGAGCGCTTCTCTATCACAATGATTGGCCGCAGCCCGGCGACCTGATCTTCTGGGACAACACCTACGACAAGAACGGGGACAAGAACTGGAACGACTGGCTGACGCATGTCGGACTGGTCCTTGCCATTGATGAATCGGGTACGGTCGACTACATCCATCACGACTACACCCGAGGCGTCGTCCGTGCTCGTATGAATCTGCTCGACCCCGAAACGCATCTCGACAGTGACGGCGTGATCGTCAACTCGCCCATGCGGATGCGAAGCCACCGCCACCTGAACCCCGATGTCTGGCTCTCAAGCCATCTCTATCGCAGGCTCGGCGCTCTCCACAGAATCAATCTGTAGCGCGACATCTGCGCCCGACAGTGCGATATTGGGTCGAATAGAGGAGGGATCGTAGATGAACCAAGAACTGTTTGAGACCGGTTACAGCGTTGACGACTACGTTCGCAACCTGCGGAACTATCGCTCGGTTGTGCGTTCGCTTGTGGAAGAGGTTCGCGCCGACGACGGACACGCATCGGAACTCGCCAAGAAATCCGAGGAGCGAGGTGGACTTCGGGCAACGATGATGAGCGAGGACTGGTGCGGAGATGCCGCCTGCAATCTGCCAATCCTTGCAGACCTCTTTCAGAAGGCCGGCATCGAGCTCAGGGTTCTTCGAGGATCCGAGCATGAGGAGCTCAAGGATCGGTACGAGAACGAGGGAGACGATCACATTCCCGTCTTCTCCCTGTGGGATGCGGAATGGACGGAAGTATCGCGCTGGATCGAGGCCCCGGCATCGATGGAACGGAAGAAGAGTGCATGGAAGGCTGAGCACCCGGAGTTCGACGAGCTCTATGCGCGCTCGAAGAGCGACAAAGATGCGGCGAGGGAGTTTGCAAAGCTCTACCGCGCCTTTATGGATATCATGATCGATTGGTACAGAGAGGGCGATTGGGATGAGACGACTCGAGAAGTGGTCGAGAGCGTCTCATAGGAGCGTGGGTGCGCTTGCGTCCCCTACCCCTTGTACCGAACCCAGCGTAGGATTTCTCGTGCCGTGGGTCGCTTCCCGGTCATCAATATGCCGACTCTGAAGATCTTCGCACCCAGGAGGGCAACAACGGCGATGGTGAGGAGGAGCAGCGACATACAGGCGATCACCTCCCATGCTTCCGGAGAACCAATAATCAGCCTCTGGAACATGACAATCGGAGAGGTGAGCGGAAAGATCGACAAGAATTGCGGCACCGCGCCATCAGGATTGTTGGTGATGGCTCCAATCATCACCATCGGAATGATCAGGAACATGATCACGGGCCAGGCGAGCTGAGAGAGGTGTTGCTCGTCTTCTGCCGAGGCGCCGAGAGCGGCGTACACGCTCGAGTAGAGGAAGAAGGCGGCCAGGAAGAATCCCACGAGGTATCCAAAGTGCTCGCTCCCGCCCGCGATCTGAATATTGAGTCCCAAAGCCGGACTCAGCACTCGCAGGAAGAGTACGGACATGAGGATCCAAATGGCGTACTGCAGCAAGCTGGCGGCAGCTTTCCCAAGAACCTTACCGACCAACAGGTCCCGACTCCTGATACTCGAGAGCATGATCTCCACGGTCTTTGACGACTTCTCTCGCAGGACCGAGGCGCCGATCGACTGACCGTAGAGTAGGATCGTCATGTAGAGCAGAAAGGTGAACCCAAGCGCGGTGAACAGCGCACTCGTTAGGTCTGCATCCTGCTCGCCACCTTCGGTGAGACGAACGACGTCCATCCCGGGCGGCCGCGAAAGTGAGAGCACCTCGTTTGGCTCAAACCCCGCCTCTGCGAGTCGAAGTGATACAACGACTTGCCCCACAATCGCTTCCGCGGCGCCAATCATCTGGAAGTTCGCGCCGCCGCCGGTCACATATCGAAACGATTCAGAGCCGGTCGCGATCGCGGGGAGCACGATGTAGGCATCGATCGCGCCGTCCTGCATCGCGCTACGCAGAGTGGTCTCGTCCTCGGGCGAGCCGTAGCCTGCCAGTTCAGCCGGTCGAGCGACTCGGAACTGGCTTCCTTCGAATGCCGGTTCAAGTTCGGCCTGAAGCGCCGCATTCCCAACGAGGGCAATCGATTGCTCGTTGCCGGCGCCGCTGTTCATCGCGAGGTAACTGGGAAGGATGCTGATTGCGGCGATGAGGAAGGGCCCGAGGATGGTGAAGATCACGAAGGCACGATTGTTGGCCGTCAGCCGGAACTCCATGCCTGCGACTTTGAGCATCTTGCTGTTACGCATCTTTGGCTCCTCCAAGTTCATCGACAAAGATCTTGTGCAACGACGGTGCGAGCACTTCGAACCGTCGTACTTTGACCCGCCCGGCCAGCGCCGCGAGCACCTCGTCCGGTTCGTGCCCGTCGGCAAGTTCCAGTTCCACCCACCGAGGGAACTCGATCGAGCGATTCACCGCGGGATGTCCGCGTAGGAAGGAGGCGTCGCCATCAAACTCAACGGCTACACTTCGCTTGCCGTACCGGCTCTTCACGTCGGCTACGCTCCCTTGGATGACGGCATTGCCTTTGTTCATGATCAGAATGCTGTGGCAGACTCGCTCGGCCTGGTCCATGTTGTGCGTGCTGAAGAACACGGTCTTCCCGCCCCTGTTGAGATCCACGACGGCCTCCCTGAGCACGTCGGTGCTGACCGGATCAAGACCGCTAAACGGCTCGTCGAGAAAAACGAACTCAGGGTCGTGAATGACCGCGGAAATGAGCTGGATCTTCTGTGCCATTCCCTTGGAGAGTTCCTCGATCTTCTTGTCGCGCCACGCGCTCAACTCGAAGCGTTCGAGCCACGGACTCATCGCCTGCTCTGCATCCTCCTTCGACGTACCCTT
This sequence comes from Spirochaetales bacterium, assembly GCA_028284845.1. Classification (GTDB taxonomy): domain Bacteria; phylum Spirochaetota; class Spirochaetia; order DSM-27196; family SLST01; genus SLST01. Next base: position 993 of record JANQQY010000063.1, on the reverse strand, counting down.
GAGTGCGGCGAGGTAGACGAGCATGTCGTGCACCGTAACCTTGCCGTAGAGCCCTCGCTCCTCCGGCAGATAGCCAATTCGATTCTTGTCATCCTCCGTGATGGGAGAGCCCTGGAAGTGGATCGTTCCGGAATCAGGAGCGATGATGTTCATGATCATTCGAATGGTTGTCGACTTGCCGGCACCGTTCGGCCCAAGGAGTCCGAAGATCTCCCCAGGAGGATTCTCAAATGAGAGTGAGTCCACAGCGATCGTCTCACCAAAGGTCTTCCGTATCTCTGTTACTTTGAGCACCGCTCCTCCTTCATTGCTACTACCCAGGCCCGGGACCCATTATTCAGCACGGGCCGGGTCGTTCTGCTGCTCGATGGGTAATCGGCGCCACAGTAGAGAGCTCTCTGCACGGATCTAACACGATACTAACAAAAGCCGGATATCCCTGCGGCAATGAGCGTTGCGAATCAGGCAGAACCAGTGATTTCGCAGGCCGAGCTTGATGCTCACCGAAAGCGGCGACGTCTCTTCGAGAGTCTGGAAGGCTACGCCTTTGTCGCCCCCGCCATGATTCTCATCACCCTCTTTGGTATCTTCCCGGTCTTCTTCACCATCTTTGTCAGTGCGCATCGATGGCGGATCCGCCGCGGCGACTTCCTCGGCATTGAAAACTACACCGACGCTGTTGGAAACGTGCTTTGGATTGCGGCAATCATAGCGGCGATTGTCGTCCTTGTATTTGCGAGCCGGCTTATCCGCAGTGGAAACGAACGCGTTCGGAGCGTGCGCCACACCTCCGGAGCCGTTGAGGTAGTAAAGCTCATTGGCGGATGGCTTTTAGTTGTCGTCGGACTCGTTGCGATCATCCTGATCCTCCCTCAGATCTGGGCGCAGGGTGACGATGACATGATGGACAGCCTGCGCGTCACCGTCTTCTATGCCCTTGGAACCGTGCCCATTCAACTTGTCTTTGGTCTGCTTCTGGCGGTGCTTCTCGAT
>JANQQY010000046.1 GCA_028284845.1 Spirochaetales bacterium | reverse complement strand
ATGCCGTTTGCTTCCACCCGGCCACGAACGCGGGCGTTCTGAGTCGCTTACGTCTCTACTCTCCCGTCACTCCTACCGCGAGAATGTAGATCTCCGGCGGTGTGAGTGCCGGCCGGACGGCGGTGATGATAAGCGCCGACAGGTACCAGGTCTGCTCGGGGAGCTGCCCCAGCGCTTCCGTTGCTCTCATGTCGCCGGGATGAAATGGATTTCTTGAGGTCATACCTCGCGCACCGCCCCAGGCTGAGAGCGGCCCCATAGGAAAGAGTGCTCGCTCTCCCGTCTCATTCTCAAGCTGCACAAAGAGGTCACCGAGTGAAGCTGGTTGTCCAGCCACCAGGGCCGCCTGCTCCGGTGACGCATTGCCGAGCGCTGCCGAATAATCGGCCTCTTCGATGAATGGAAGCTCAATCTCGATATCCACAGTTCGGATCGACCGGAAGCTTCCGATCAGCCGCTCCTCCGGTGGGAGCGCAGCGAAGTTTACTATGAGCAGACCCGGGGCCGTGGACGGGAAGCCGAACTCGGACGTGATCGTCATGTCAAGGACGAACTCGCCGTCGCCGGGAGCCTCGATCGGTCCGCCGGAGACCAGATCACCGCGCTCGATCGTGATGTTTGCATCGCCTGTTCCCGTGAAGACAACCTCTTGTGCCCAGAGGCAGTTCGCCAGCACGAGAAGCAGGGGGATGAGTATAGTCCGGTTCATGATTCCTCCAATGGCACGGTACCTCGTGGGGACCAGTGGCGAACAGTACCTCAAATGTGCCTCAGCTCGACACGGTAAGGGGGATCCACGGAAACTGGTTCCATTCTGATTCGATGTAGCTGTTGCGAAAGAAGATCTCCAGTTCGTCTCCGTCGCCTTCGAATTCCGTTCCAATCGTGGTCTTGGAAGGAAAGTAGAATCGAATCGTACCCATGTTATTCACGAATCCGGCTCGGGCGGTGAATCTCAGCGGACGTTGCAGAGTGACAGTGATGACCCGCTCGATATCGTCACTACGGTCTGAGAATCGCATGCGGTAGATTTCCCAGGTGCCGGTGGGGAGTTCGTCGGTGTAGAGAAGGTCCGTAGCTCGGTACCTTTTGAGCGAGTACGACGTGCCCGCATCAGCATCGTGGGTAGACCTCAGAAGGAGTTCAATTCTCGACCCTGTTTCGAGAATCCGTTGAACGTCCCCCGGCGGATTGTCAAACCGGTAGCGCCCAAGAACGAGAATCGACTGATCTCCATCCGGTCGCGGCGAGAAGTTGGTCGCGCAGCCCGTGAGTACCGCCAGCACCACCACTCCGAGAATAGCTCTCCCCAATAGGCGCATATGTCCTCCGTGCCGAACCATCAGCCAGTGAGCCTGTTGAGCCCATTGCTCGCTCCTGTTTCCAATGCCCTCGGAGGCGCGCCTGCCGACGGTGAACGATCACCATGGCCGTGGGGTTCGGTTGGTGGACTATAGCGTTGCCCCAGATGGGCCACAATAGGGGAATTCCCTATGGGCGCTCAGCTGGAAGAGCTCCGCGTACTGCTCGTTCCTCTCCATCAGCTCGTTGTGATTTCCTTGCTCGGCGATCAGGTAGGGCCGCCTTCCCATTACGCCCAAAGATTGAGCTCTCTCCGTCGGTCGAATACAGTCGTCTCATGATCTCGAAGAATCGTGGACGGCGAATCGCGGTTGTGTTGATTTTTGTTCTTGTGGTCGCGTCGTGTGTGACCGCACCGGAGGAGTCCGAACGAAGAGGTTCTACAGCGAGCTCCGAAACAGGTTGGTTCGAAGCATTTGGAACGAACGTTCACATTCGGACTCTCGAACCTGTCGACGCCGCCGTGCTTGATGATGCCGTTGTGCTCATCCGCCACATCGAGCGGAGCACGACTTCTGCGCCTGCTGGTGCTGCTCCGTCGGAGGTCGATTCTGTCAACCTCAACTCGGGCGTAGCGCCCGTCGTGGTTAGCGGTGAGGTCGAGATGGTCGTCCGCACAGCTCTGGAGATCGCCCTCCTCACGGACGGGGCGTACGACCCGACAGTGGGCGCCGTCACTCGGCTGTGGGGGTTTCGAAGCTCGGCTGTTCGCGCACCGTCTGGTAACGGCCGGGGTCTCCGGCGCCTTGATCAACATTGGAGCTGATATCTTTCCGGTTGGTCACAGGCCGGACGGGACTCCATGGAGAATTGGATTGCAGGACCCATGGGGATCAGTGGACGAGTTTATGGGAATCGTCGAGGTCAGTGATCAGGCTGTCGGGACCTCCGGGACCTACTCGACGGCGTTCGAACAAGACGGCCGGATCTACCATGAGTTCTTGGATCCAACCACCGGGTACCTGGCACAGACCGGTGTGGTTCAGGCCACCGTTGTGAGTAACTCCGCGGTATGGTCCGCGCTCTTGTCGAACGCCCTTATGGTGATGGATCCCGCAAGCGGCGTCGAGTTGGCGGACACGCTGCCGGATGTCGCTGCCGTGATCACCACCGAGGACCGCACTGTTCACTTGTCCGACCGTGGGCGAGACATATTCCTTCTTGTCGACGAGAGGTTCCGCGTAGATAGCGACTGAGCCGGAGGTGCCGCGCACCGAGTTGCGTCGTGTGGCGCCGGCTCCTAGCACGGCCGGGGCCACGAATGAACTCACTACACCCCGTTGGTTGCGAGGTAGCCGCCGTCTGCTGTGTACACAGCGCCGGTCACAAAACTCGATCGCGGTGAAGCCAGGAAGGTGATTACCGCGGCGATTTCCTCGGGTGTGCCGAATCGCCTGGCCGGCACGTTCTCGATCACGGTTGCTCCGCGTTCGGTCAGCTCACCGCTCTCTGTCTGAAGGAGGAACCGGTTCTGTCCGGTGACGATGAAGCCTGGTGCCACGGCATTCACGCGGATGCTCCCGCCGTAGTCACGCGCGCACTCCACAGCCAGCCATCGCGTGAAACTGGCGACTCCGGCCTTCGCATCAGAATACGAGATCGACCTGGATAGCGGCGTAAGGCCCGCGACCGAACTCAGGTTCACGATGGAAGCGCTATTGGATAGCGATAGATCTGGGAGCAGCGCCTGCGAGACGAGCACGGCACTCAGGTAGTTAAGTTCCCACGTCGCGCGCATCTCCTTGCTGGTCAGCGTTGCAAACGGTGAGGACGAGGAGGTTGTGCTGCCCGGTCGGCTGCCTCCAGCTCCATTTATGAGAATCGACGGCGTTCCAAGCTCTGCCCTCGTGCGCTCAAGAGCATCTGAAATCGACCCTTCGTCTGTGGCATCACATCGAATGGCCGCGGCCGTTCCGCCGTGCTCATTGATGCGATTAGCAACGTTCGTGGCCGCGGTGATGTCCACATCCCAGACAGCAACCGCCGCGCCCTCTTCGGCCAGCAGTTGTGCCGCCGCGCCACAGATCGCACCGCCGCCGGCCGTGACGATCGAGACGCGACTGTCAAGCTGAAGATCCATCGTACACCTCAGACCTATGGTGCCTCATCGCATGAGGATCGTGAAGGGCTTCTTTCGGACAGGGTACGCAACGTCTATTGGCGAGCCACTGTGAGCTTGGTATCTCCGGGACGACAGGAGGAGACAGTTGCTACTGCCGTGAAGAGGTTTTCGACCGGGGAACTTCTATCCGGCTGTGTCGGTCCATGGATATGAGTAGACCGTCGAGCCCTCAACTCGCAGAACCTTAAGATAGCCATCGGTTGCACTCATGGGATTGTCTGATACCGATTCGGTGCCACTAAAGGCAAAGGTCCCGGTCACGATGCTTCCGTTTTCGAGCGAATCCTGGGTTATCACAATTGAGCCGGACGCACCAAGGAAGTCGACCTCCGGGATCGTATCCAGGTCCTCGTCAACCGTGTACTCTAATTGGGCCATCGTGTCGTAGGTTCCGGGTCCAGCGTAAGAACTGGAGAAGTCTGAGAGAAGTCCAATCACCGGTGGAGGGCCGGCCGAACCTTCATCAAACTCATACGGATCACGAAGCGCTGAGAATACGGCAGAGTTCATGTACCCAAACCACACATTCGGCGAACCATTGCCCCACCGATCCGCGTGACCGCTCGCGATTGGGTCAACTACGTCGTCAGTCCCATTGAGTAGCACGATCCATTCACCATCTAACCTGAAGGTCATACCTCGCTCGAGGTTGACGGTCACGGTCCACTCCACACTCTCCCCGCCAGCATCAGTAAGTGTATAGATGGCGGGATCGCCGTCGCTCAGTTCGGAAGGTCCAGTGAGTGAGGAATCCGGTGTGACTTCGATTGTTGGGCTAATGCTGGAAAGATCGATGGGAGGCGAACTAACTACGACCGTCCTGGCCTCTGGATCGATCTCCACAGTGAGAGAGAGTCCTTCAAAGGCGAACGACAGAATGGCCGCATCCGATGCACCGGGTGGAAAACAGCCGCTCATCGCAAGGCCGATCAGGGCAACGAGAACCACAGTCGACACGTACTTCATAGAGAACTCCTGCATCCATTGTATACCCAATCATTTCAGTCAACAACTTGGAGACGTTGGATCGACAGGCCGGTTCGGCAGCTGACTCCGTCCAAATCCGCTACCGGCCACAATTCGACTCTATATCCCCAGAAACCGCCTTGGGTTCACCCTCGCGATCTCGTGAATCAGATCAGGGCCAAGCTCCATGAGGCACTCGCGCAATTGTGTGCGAAAGTGACCCTCGCGGACGGTCATGTAGTAGTCGGATCCGTAGAGGGTTCGTGATCGAATCCGCTCGTCGTGATCGAGTATCCGTCTGACTTCGCGAAGGTGCTCTCTGTGAGTCATCAGAAACGAAATGTCCGTGTACACACCGTCATA
>JANQQY010000025.1 GCA_028284845.1 Spirochaetales bacterium | reverse complement strand
CTCCCTCCCATCCCCTTCGGCGGTCATCGAAGAACGGGATATTGTAGGTCAGCTCCACATAGGTCACCGGGCGAGAGGCGTCCCAGCGTCGTGCAAGATCTGCGAGGTCACCGAGCGCCCTGGCCGCCCGCCGTCCAATGGAGTACGACTCGTTCCCAACGCTCCAGAAGAGAATCGATGGGTGGTGCCGATCCCGCTCAATCATCTCGAGTAACTGCCGTCGTGCGTGGGCAACAAGCTCCCGGCGTCGAGTCTGGCGAATCCCAAAGAGGCGCGCCGGGAAGTCGCGAAGCCGGCCGTGTTCGCTCCACCACGCGGTGAATCCGGTGCCGGCCTGATAGAGCGGAATCTCCTCACTCTGATAGAGACCGGCGTCCTCGAACCGATCGATCGCCCGCGGATCGTGCGGATAGTGCGCCAGACGAACGTAGTTGGCGTGCAATTTCTCCACGAGATCAAGGTCGGTCGCGATGGTCGACTCAGTTTGGGTTGCCCCGGTCTCCGGGTGATCCTCATGTCGGCAGATGCCCCGCAAGAAGGTCGACTCGCCGTTGACAAGAATCTCCTCGCCTCTGACCGCAATCGTGCGTCGCGCCGTGCGCTGGGAGATGCGATCGACGCAGCTCCCCTCCCGATGGATCTCAACGATCAGATCAATCTGACTCGGTTCGGCCTTTGACCAGACCGGCAGATCGGAACGTGGGATTTTTGCCCGCCACAGCGAGAGTCGGTCTGAGTCGAGTCGACCGGCGAGCTCCGCCGTGATCATGGTCCCGCCTTCAACACCGATTCGAATCTCCATCGCCGTATGGAAGTCGTCCCGTGCACTCTCCGTGTCGTGGCTCGACTGATCGATCCCGTCCGGCCCTGAATCGCGAGCCGCTCCATCGCGAACGACAACGCGGCAATCGATCGATTCATCCTCTTCCGCCGTCCGAAGTGTCACCACATGATCGTTCGGCAGGAACTCAAGGCGTGGCCTTCGGTGAATACCGAGGTAGGTGTGCCAACCCGGGTTGTGGTAGCGCATCGATCGCGGGGGAAGCGAGTCGGTCGTGAGGCGGTTGTCGCAGGCGACAACAAGCGTGTTATTCGAAGAGAGTAGATTGCTAACGTCAAAGAAGTTTGTTGTGTATCCGCCTTCGAACTCTCCAACGAGTTCTCCGTTCCACCAGACAGAGCCCCGCAGGAGAAGTCCGTCAAAGCAGAGGCGCGCCATTCCGTTGTGTGGCGGCGTGAGAGACAACTCCCTCCGAAACCAGATGATTCCCAAGTAGTCGGTATGCGCGCCTCGCGCCGGGTTCATCGTTGACGGAATCTCGACGGTGTCCCATTCCGAGTCGTCGTATTCTGGACGCCACCACTCCTCGTCGTTGCCGATTCCGTTCGGATCGGCACGATAGCGCCATGTACCGCCGAGTTCGATGTGCGTTCGGTAGAGGCTGTCGCCTCTGAGGGTGCCGGGGTAGGGTAGTCCGCGCACGATCAAGAGCTCTTCGTCGCCGACGCTCACGACTCGGTAGGGCACTCGGCCATCCCACCTGAGTCCATCTTGCTCTCGAAGCAGGAACGGTCGCATTGGGTGGAACAGAACCAGAAGGGCAAGGGCGACGAGAACGAGCGCTGAACTAGGGATGATGATCAACCAAATCAGATGAGCCGCTCCTTGAGTGTCTCGATCTCCTGCTCGTCGAGCGCTTCCTCAGAACCCTCTCGTATATGTCGGACGTGAATCGAGAGCCGTTCGTGAACCTCTCGAGTGAGTGGGTAGCGGCGGGCAACGATCGCGGCGAGACCAAGAAGCAGGATCGGCAGCACAACAAGCAGGAGGCGGATTGTCAGAAGGACCGGCTCCGGCTGTGGCTGTTCGAGATTGGTGGTAACTCCTTCAACCGTCTGCTGAACCGGAGCGAGATAGCCGGAGATATCCAGAAAGAGTCCAACGAGGAAGAGCGCGATCGCAGACGCAAGCTTCCGGAAGAAGGTCATGCTTCCGCTGAAACTACCGGCGATGTCTCGGCCTGTTGCGAGCATCCCGACGTCCGTTGCGTCCGGGTACATTGTCCACGGTATGACCAGGCTTCCGCAGACTCCAAACCCCGTGACTACGGCCAATCCAATGAGGGCCGCTGTAGGCACCGTCCGTGGCATGACCGCGATTGCCGCGACGCCAGCCATCCAGAGCAGTGCGGAAAAGACAAGCACACGGTTCTTTCCATGCTGCTTTGTCAGTCGCGAGAGGATCGGGAGAAACGCGAGTTGCGAGACGATTAATGTGCCTAGAACGATGTTCAGCTGACCGGGTCTACCAAAGAGATAGGACATCGCGAAGGCGATGACCGTCGACATGACGTCAAGCGAGAGAAACGCCCCAAGGTAGATCAGAATCAGCATCCGAAATGTTCTGATACGCAGAGGCTGAACGAGATCCGCCGGCTTGAGCCGGGGAGGTGCGGCCTCGCCTCGGTTGTCGGGCTCTCGAATATGGAGGGCGATGCCGAGCCATGGGAGGGCGAAGAAGGCGCCAAAGACGAGTGCCATCACGATGTATCCGGTACGGATGTCGTCGAAGGATCGCACGATAGCCATCGGAATCAGCGCGGCAAGAATTCCTGCCACGAATGAGAATCCCATCTTGTAGACGTTGAGCGAGGTTCGCTCGTTGTAGTCGCTCGTCAGCTCCGGCTGCATAGAGAGGTAGGGGATCATGACTGTCGTGCTCACCGTCGAGAAGAAGAGATAGGAGACGAGCGCATAGAGGAAACGCGTCAGCTCGTCGGTCCAGTCGACCGGGTACCAGAGTGCGACTATGGAGAGGAAGACGGTGAAGATTGCGGCGAAGAAGTAGGGACGGCGTTTGCCGATCCTGCTCCGAGTCCGATCGACGAGGACTCCCATCAGGGGGTCGGAGATTCCGTCCCAGAGCCTGCTCGCGAGAAGGACGATTCCAGCGTAGGCGGGAGTGATCTGAAGAACGTCGGTCAGGAAGATGAGGTAGTAGAAGCCCACCATGTTGAGGGCGCCTCCGCCGAAGAGATCAGCGGAACCAAAGATCAACTTGGTTCTGACACGCAACATGCGTGCAGGCTATCACATCAGTACTGAGCCGTTCTCCTTGGATAGGGAGGTTCCGCTGCAAGTGTTCTCGCGAGCATCTCCCTGCGCGCCTCTGCAAGCGAATCGATCGAAGGCGACACCTGGGCGACTTGATGAGGGTCGTTCGCCAGGTCGTAGTAGCGTTCGGTGCCGTCGCGGTGGTGTGTGTAGAGGTAGTCCGTTGTTCGTATCGCCTTGAAACCTCGCCCGCCTGGAAAGGCGTGTTCGATCAGTGCACTTCCTCCGCTCCCGGAGTCACGGCGGAGCGAGCGACCCTGGAAGAAGTCGGGTGTCGGTACGCCGCAGAAGTCGGCAATCGTGGGGACGATGTCGACCAGCTCGACAATCTCGTCCGCCACCACGCCGGAGGCAGTGTCGAGCGCAGCGGCTGACTCGTCGGGCGTGTCGGCAACGCGTGCCGGCTCCTGCCGTGGGGGCTTCACGATGAGCGGGACGCGGGTGCATGAGTCGTGCCAGTGGCCCTTCTGG
>JANQQY010000712.1 GCA_028284845.1 Spirochaetales bacterium | reverse complement strand
CCCGATCTACGTTCAGTACCTGCGCTACATGCGCAACCTCGTGTTCCGCGCGGACTTGGGTCCGTCATACGCGACAACGCGATCGGTGAACGAGATGGTTGCCGGTGGCTTTCCCGTTTCGGCAACGCTTGGGCTGCTGGGACTCGCAGTCGCGCTGGTGATTGGGATTCCCCTCGGCGTCACATCGGCGCTGAATCAAAATCGTGCGATCGACCACTTCGCCATGTTCTTCGCAATGGCCGGCGTATCGGTTCCGGCAATGACCTCAGCTCCGCTCCTCATCTGGATCTTCGCGATTAACCTGGGCTGGCTCCCGGTTGCCCGGTGGGGCACGTGGCAGCAGGCCATCATGCCCGCCATTATTCTCGGGATCGGTCCGGCTGCCGGTCTGGCCCGTCTGACCCGCGCGAGCATGCTGCAGGTGATTCGCGAAGACTATATTCGCACGGCACGCGCGAAAGGAGTCCCGGAACGAACGATCACCGTCCGGCATGCTCTGAAGAATGCACTCATTCCCGTGATCACGGTTCTTGGTCCGATGTTTGCCGGCATGGTAACCGGCGCAGTGGTCGTGGAGCGAATCTTCGCGATCCCGGGAATGGGGGGATACTTCGTTGGCGGTGTCTCGTCCCGTGATTACCCGGTAATCATGGGAATGGTTCTCGTTTACACGTTCTTCCTTGTTCTCTCCAATCTTGCCGTCGACGTCGCCTATGCGTGGGTCGACCCGCGCATCCGACTTGATCAGACATAGGGGGCGTCTTTGGCACACCGTGTGAAACCCGCTGACAGCCTGTGGCGCGACGCCTGGCGACGCTTGTTGAAGAACAAGCTCGCCGTTGTAGGCGGTTCTATCATTCTTCTTCTTGTTCTGATTGCGATCTTCGCCCCAGTCATTGCCCCGTATCCGTTCGACGAGGCGGACTTCGAGAATACCTTCGCCGCTCCCGGCGGTAGGTTTCCGCTGGGAGCCGATTTCCTTGGGCGCGACATGCTTAGCCGTCTGCTCTACGGCACTCGGATCTCCCTGACGGTGGGAACGCTCGGCGCCCTCTTCGCCTTTGTCATTGGAGTCCTCTACGGAACCCTCTCGGGCTACTTTGGCGGCAGGCTCGACAACATACTCATGCGGATCGTTGATGTTCTCTACGCCTTCCCTTCGCTCCTGTTCATCATCTTGCTGATGGTCGTCTTCAAGACGAGCTTCGGGGCCGCCGGAGGTGAGATTACCCGTGGTCCCTTTGTTGTCGCCGTCGTCACGCTTGATCGCTTTCTTGGCGGCATGCTCTTTATCCTCATCGGCATCAGCCTCACCTCTTGGATTGGAGTCGCACGACTCTCCCGCGGGATGGCACTCTCGCTACGGGAGATGGAGTTTGTCCAGGCGGCAAAGGCGATAGGCGCCGGACACTTCCGAACGATCGTCCGCTACCTCGCACCGAACCTCGTTGGTCCACTGGTTGTGAACATCACGCTCAGCATTCCCGGCTTCATCGCAACTGAGGCATTCTTGAGCTTTATTGGTCTTGGTGTTGACCCGCCAACTCCCAGTTGGGGCGCCATGATCCAGGACGGTGTCAAGGCGATGCGTGGTCATCCCCACCTGGCCATCTTCCCCGGAATCGCCCTAGCCGTGACCATGCTCTCGTTTGCATTTCTTGGTGACGGGCTCAGGGACGCGCTCGACCCGAGGCTGAAGCAGTGAGCGACAAGAACAGCAGTGTGGATGTTCCCCTTCTCGAGGTTCAGGATCTGCGAACCAGCTTTTTCACCGATGCTGGAGAGGTGAAGGCAGTCGACGGTGTCGACTTCACGATTCACCCGAACGAGACGCTCGGCATGGTCGGCGAGTCGGGGTGTGGGAAGAGTGTCACCTCTCTCTCCGCCATGCAGCTTGTCTCCTCGCCGGGACGAATCGTAGGCGGGAGCATCCGGTTCAACGGCGACGAGCTCCTCTCCAAGTCGGTGGATGAGATGCAGAAGATCAGGGGCAACGAGATCTCGATGATCTTCCAGGAGCCGATGACTTCGCTCAACCCGGTTCACACGATTGGTGCGCAGATTGTCGAAGCGCTCGTGCTGCATCAGAAGCTGACGCGCAAAGACGCGATGCTAAAGGCGATCGAGATGCTGCAGCTTGTTGGGATCCCGGCGCCGGAGCAGCGAGTGAACGAATATCCTCACGAGTTGTCAGGCGGAATGCGGCAACGAGTGATGATCGCGATGGCCCTTTCCTGCGATCCAAAGCTCCTGATCGCCGATGAACCAACAACCGCACTCGACGTTACGATCCAGGCGCAGATTCTCGACCTCATGAAGAAGCTCAAGGACTCGACGGGCTCTGCCGTGCTTCTTATCACGCACGACCTAGGCGTTGTTGCCGAGCTCGCTGACAAGGTTGTCGTGCTCTATGCGGGACAGGTGGTTGAGTATGCTGACGTCAAGACACTCTTTGAGGATCCAAAGCATCCCTATACGATCGCCCTCCTGGAGTCGATCCCGCGGCTGACTGACGATCGGGGGCGGAAGCTCTTCCCCATCTCAGGCAGCATCCCGGATCCACTCCATCTCCCCAGTGGCTGCCGATTTCATCCGCGATGTCGTTTTGCTCAGGACATCTGTGCTGTCGAGCAGCCTCCGCTCAAGGTCTTGGACGACGGGAGCAAAGTGCGGTGTTGGATGCACATCGAGAGCCATGCGCATCACTTTTCCAATGTGGACCGGACCGCACCGCGACTGGTCGAAGCGTCTGACGATCGTCGTCCGGATGTCGAGAAGTTGAACCCGTCATCCGAAACTCCCGTACTTCGGCTTCGAAATCTGAAGAAGCACTTCCCCATTCGAGGTGGAATTTTGCGTAGCGTCGTGGGGCATGTCCGTGCCGTTGACGAGATCAGCTTCGACATCATGCCTGGTGAGACCTTCGGGCTGGTAGGGGAGTCGGGTTGCGGCAAGAGCACAACCGGGCGACTGGCCCTCCGGTTGCTTGAACCGACGGCAGGAGAGGTTGAGTTCAACGGTCGACCCATCCTCGATCTCAAGACGCGGGAGATGCGGCGTATCAGACGCGAGATGCAGATCATCTTCCAGGATCCGTTCGCGTCGCTGAACCCTCGGATGACCGTTGGAGACACGATCGGCGACAGCTTCGCGATACACGGTCTGGAGGGAGATGGCACGCGGGCCGACCGAATTGCTGAGCTCATGGAGATGGTGGGGCTTGAGCCCGACTACGTGCGCCGTTACCCACACCAGTTCTCCGGCGGACAGCGCCAGCGCATCGGGGTTGCCCGCGCGATCGCGTTGAACCCAAAGTTCATCATCTGCGATGAGCCGGTTTCCGCGCTCGACGTATCGATCCAGGCTCAGGTCATCAACCTGCTCGAGGATCTCCAGCATCGGCTTAAGCTCTCGTACCTCTTCATCGCCCACGACCTCAGCGTTGTGAAGCACATCTCCGATCGTGTTGCGGTCATGTACCTGGGAAAGATTGTGGAGCTCGCAGAGACCGACGAGCTGTTCAGCAATCCGCGCCATCCCTATACCGAGGCGCTCCTCGATGCGGTACCCGTCCCCGACACCACGGCCGAGCGCGATCGGATCATCATAGCCGGCGACGTGCCGAGCCCGAGCAAGCCTCCCTCCGGTTGTCGCTTTCACACGCGATGTCCTATCGCGACCGACATCTGTCGACAGGTCGAGCCACCGCTCGAGGAGAAATCGGACGGTCACTTAGCCGCCTGTCATCACAGGTAGGAGGACTCCATGCAGAACGATCTCGCCCTTCTTGAGCGGCTCTCTAATGTGCCGGGCGTCTGTGGTCACGAGTTTGCCACACAGGATCTTGTTGAGGCAGAGCTCAAGGCCTGTTGCGATGAGGTCTGGCGTGACGCCATGGGGAACGTCTACGGCCTCCACAAGGCGGCGAACAGTTCGAATGACACACCTCGTGTTATGTTCGCCGGTCATTCGGATGAGATTGGCATGATCGTCACTCACATCGACGGCGAGGGGTACATCCGCTTCATGGCGGTTGGGGGATTGAGTTCGCAGTACCTCATCTCTCAGCGGGTCATCATCCACGGATCAGAAGAGGTTCTTGGAGTGATCCCGCCACGCTACCAGGGATTGATGAGCGACGCCGAAAAGAAGCGCGTCCTTGATATCGACGAACTCTACATAGACACCGGCCTTCCGGTGGATGAGGTCAAAGCACGGGTCCACATTGGGGACATCATTAGTATTGATTCCGATTTTCGTCTGTTGAATGAGAAGGTCGTCCAGGGCCGCAACTTTGACGACCGGCTTGGCGTCTACACCATGATTCAGGCGATGAAGGAGTTGGGAGAGACGCAGGCCGATGTCTACGCCGTCTCCACGGTCCAGGAAGAACTCGGTGTCCGAGGAGCCCATCCCGCGGCCTACTCGGTTGACCCGGATTTTGGGCTTGCGATCGACGGAAGTATCACATGGGACGTTCCGTATGCGCCGGAGCACAAGCGTCACTGTTCCATGGGGCAGGGCACCGGCATCTACATCATGGATCGCCTCACCATGGGAAGCGTTCCGCTCTGTACGTTCTTGATTGATCTCTGCGAGAAGAACGACATCGCCTACCAGAGGAACATCTGGGGTGGGACCGACGCTTCGGCCATTCAGCGATCTCGGGCCGGTGCGCTTGCCACGACGATTGGGGCGCCCACCCGATACATGCACTCGTCCGTGCAGCTTGCACACGTGGATGATCTCCTTGCGACCACGATGCTCCTCAAGGCATTCGCGGAGAACGCACATGAGCTCCCCGTCTACCGGCGCTGATACGACGGGGCGTCGCACGCGAGGGCCGCGGAAGCCAAACATCGTCCTGATCCTTGCCGATGATACCGGCTACGGTGATCCTCCCTGCTACAATCCCGACTCTCTCGTCCCCATGCCGAATGTCGATCGGCTTGCCGCAGAGGGTGCGCGCTTCACGGATGCCCATTCGCAGAGTGCCATCTGTACTCCCACGCGCTACGGTATCCTCACCGGTCGTTACTATTGGCGAACGCCCAAGAAGCACTCACTCGTCATGCCCTATGAGCCGCCGGTGATTGAGCCCGGGCGCCCAACCCTTCCCAAGGTTCTTGTGAGTGCCGGCTACCAGACCGCCTGCATTGGGAAATGGCACCTGGGCTTCTTCTACCCGGACAAGAGCGGGCGCCTCACACAGGAGGAGTCGGAGATCGATTTCTCCAAACCTCTCGCGGGCGGTCCCGTCGACTGTGGATTCGATTCCTTCTTTGGAACAGCCGGCTGCTCCACCTCTGACCCGCCCTATGCCTTTATTGAGAACCGCCACACCGTCGGCATTCCTACCGTTCCAAGCACTGAGGAGCTGCACAAGCTTCCCGGCTTCTACCCCGGCCTTATGGTCCCGGATTGGACCGAGCCCGACGTTGACGAGCGACTCATAGAGAAAGCCGCTGAGTTCATTCATTCGGCCACCGAGCCCTTTTTCCTCTATCTTCCCATTTCCGCACCTCACAACCCGTGGTGGCCACCGGAGCACGCGCGAGGCAAGAGCCGCGAGGGCGCCCGTGGCGACATGAACGTCCTTGTGGATTGGTGCGTGGGCCGCGTCTATGAGGAGCTGGAGAAGGCCGGAATCCTTGGCGAGACCCTCCTCATCTTCACAAGCGATAATGGGCCCATGCGCGGTGAGAACGGGCAGAAGTCTGCCGGTGATCTTCGTGGCTACAAGAACACGCCCTTCGAGGGCGGACATCGGATTCCCTTCATCGCCAGATGGCCCGGCACGATCCCAGCCGGTACGACCAGCGACGAGTTGATCTGCCTCACCGATATGCTCGCGACCTTTGCTTCTATTGCCGGTGCCGAGCTTCCTGACGGGGTTGAGGACAGCCACGACGTGACAAACGCCCTTCTGAGTGTGGGCCCCTCTGCTCGGCCAACCCTTGCTTCAGATACAGGCGGTTTCGCTTCGAAGACGGGCGACTTCGCGATCCGGTGTGGCCGCTGGAAGCTCATCCTCCTCGCGCGGGACGACAACGATGAACTCGCGGCACGACGGCAACCGGTCACTGACGCGGTCGACGGCCGCCTTCTCTTTGATCTCGAATCAGACCCCGCTGAGGAGCACAATCTCGCGTCCCAGCGACCGCAGCTTGCCGACTGGCTTGAGCAGGTGCTTGCCGATGTCAAGGCGAACGGATCTCGCACGGTGAGTCCATCGATACCCGCTCATCTCATCCTGGAGGAAGCATGAAGATCACCAAGGTCTCAACAACGGCAGTTCGTATGCCAATCCCGTTTCCGCCCTACTCCACGGAAGGCGCGGGCACCAAGCGCGAGTGGTATCGACTGGGCAGGGTCACGAGTGAACGGCCCGAACTCGTCCTCGAGTACGTGCTCGTTCGGATTGATACTGATGAGGGTGCCTTTGGGGTTGGAGAGTCGGTCACCGACATTGGCTTTTTTGGCGAGCCGATCGAAGAGGTGAAGAGCGCAATCGACTTCCATCTTGGACCGCGACTGATTGGCACCAATCCCTTTGACATTGAGAAGGCGATGTACTCGCTCGACTTCCGTGGTAACAGCTGCGCCCGCGCCGGAATCGACTTAGCGCTGCACGACCTCATGGGGCGGGTGCTGGGCGTGCCGGTTTCCACGCTGCTGGGAGGTGCCTTCCGCACCCGGGTTCCGGTCGCGGTGGAGATTGGAGGCGGCCCGCCTGAGGGAATGGCCGCTCATGCGAAGAGCTGTATGGATCGTGGCATCAAAGCGTTCAAGGCGAAGATTGGCGGCATTCCTGAGGCCGATGTTGAACGCGTCGCCGCAAT
>JANQQY010000709.1 GCA_028284845.1 Spirochaetales bacterium | reverse complement strand
ACTCTTCGAGGTTCCGATTCGTCGCCGTGATGACACGGACATTTACGCGTCGTGTGTCGTTTCCGCCGACCCGCTCAAACTCTCGCTCCTGGAGGACGCGAAGGAGCTTGATCTGCGTCGTTGGAGAGAGGTCGCCAATCTCATCGAGGAAGATCGTACCACCATTGGCGACTTCGAAACGGCCCTTTCGGCTGTTGATCGCACCGGTGAAGGCGCCTTTTTCATGCCCAAAGAGCTCGCTCTCAATCACCGTCTCAGGAAGTGCCGCACAGTTGACCTTTACGAATGGCTTGTCTGCCCGCGGGCTGTTGTAGTGGATCGCGTGCGCAACGAGTTCCTTACCGGTTCCACTCTCACCACGAATGAGGACGGTCGCGTCGCTGCGGGAGACCTGTGCCACCATGTCAAACACATCCTGCATCGCGCGTGAGCTTCCAATGATGTTTGAGGGCCGGAAGCGCTCTCGGAGCTCCTCGTGGAGCCGCTCGTTCTCCTCAAGGAGCGCGCGCTTCTCTTCCATGACGGTCTGACGAATCTTCACGGCCTGGGCAACGAGCGACGCGAGAATGGAGAGTACGCGTACGTCGTCCTCGAGTTCATCGCGATCGACTACCGGCCGGTCGATGCTGAGTGCACCAATCGTCTCATTGCCGATCTTGATCGGCACGCAGATAAATGAGACATCCCGAGTTCCCCGGCGCGTGTGCGCACCAGTCCGATTCAGAAACGATGGATCTTCACTCACCGAAGGGATGATTTCGGCCTGGCCGGTCTGCACGACGCGCCCGGTCACGCCTTCGCCGAGGCGGTAGCGGCCTCGCTCCTGCTGTGTGCGAGAGAGGCCGTGCGCGGCTTCAATAAAGATCTCCCCGGTCTTCCGGTTGAGTAGCGTCGTCGCGACTCGGGTGAACCCCAGTCGCTCGGCTGTCGTTCGCAGAACAGGCTGAATGACCTGGTTGAGATCGAGACTCTGGTCAAGAAGCTGACTGATCTCGAAGAGCACCGAGAGCTCTTCGTACTTGCTCCGCACGCCTATCTGGTCGCGGACGTCCGCCATAGCACCTCCGGGGGGTGCGGAATGCTACCAAAATGTCGGAATTGACTCAAGGAAGCGTTGAACGGCTAGAGAACGCCCTCATAGACGATCTTCTCTTCCCCGTCGAGGGTTGCCGTGATGCCGTCCTCGACGCTCATCATCGCACTCGGTACTTCGGCTATGATGACGATCTCCGGGTTGATGCCGCGAATTCGTTCCGGGGCAAGCTGCGATCTCTCTTCCAAGATGATTCCGCGGAGGCCCGTGAGAAGCTCCTCGTGCTGCTCGGTCAAGACCGGTGACGCGAGAATCTCCGTATTGTCGAGTCGAAGCCGACGCCGCGCCTCCTCGATGTCGATAGCCTTCACGACCCTTCCCGTCGTCTTCCCGCCAAGACCTCGGTGTCCGCGGTTCAGGATGTTGCCAAGGATGTGCACCTTGATCGTGTTCATCGGGATTGGGGAGCGGAGCGGGATGCCGGCCGCCGTTACAAGACGATCGCCGTGCTGGACGAGCCCCTGCTCAAGGGCGTTCCGGATGGCGTTCTGGACCATCCCCTCCGAGTCATTCACCTCCGCGGCGACAAGCGGGATGATGCCCCAGTAGAGAAGCAGCTGGCGCTGGACCGATTCACGCGTCGTCACGGCGATAACCGGCTGCTCCGGTCGGAACTTGCTCAAGAGGCGAGGGCTGTTTCCGCGAAGGGTAGGCGCGATGATGGCATTCGCCTCAACGTCGGCGGCAACCACAAATGTGGCCTTCGCGATCGCACCGCCAATGTCGGTGCTCTCGTCCACAACTCGAAAGCCGCCCATGTTGAGTTGTTTGTACTCATCACTCGACTCGACGGCACAGGCGATGCGGTCGAGGGTGCTGCACGCCTTCGCCGGGTACCGGCCCGTCGCGGTCTCACCGCTCAGCATCACGGCGTCGGTCCCATCAAAGATTGCATTCGCAACGTCGGTGAGCTCGGCACGCGTGGGCCGCGGATTCTCGATCATCGAGTCGAGCATCTGAGTCGCCGTCACAACAGGCTTGTTCTGCTCGTTACAGAGCGTGATGATCCGCTTCTGAGCGAGCGGGATCTCCTCAACGGGGAGCTGCACACCCAAATCGCCGCGTGCCACCATAATTCCGTCCGAGACTCGGATGATCTCACCGATGTTTGACAATCCCTCCTGATCCTCGATCTTTGCGATGACTTTGATCTCTGACGTGCGTTCTCTGATGATTCGCTGGATCTCGTCGACATCGCTCGGCTTGCGGATGAAGCTCGCGGCGATGAAGTCCATCTCCTGCTCAATTCCAAAGAGGATGTCTCGCTCATCCTTCTCCGTGATTGCGGGCAGTTGGACTCGGACCCCCGGTATGTTCACGTTCTTGCGGCTGCCGAGTTCTCCGCCGCTTTGTACGATGCAATGGACCTCCACCCCGTCGATCTTGGTTACCTCAAGATCGATCAGTCCGTCTGCCACGTAGAGATGGTTTCCGGGTTCGAGTTCATCCGGGAGTTCTTTGTAGCTGATGCCGATTCGATCCTTCGTGCCCTCGATCTCATCGGTCGTAACAACAATCGAATCGCCCACTGAGAGTTCAAACTTCGAGCCGCCGGCGAGGAGTCCGGTCCGAATCTCCGGCCCCTTTGTATCGAGCAAGAGGGCAACCGGAATTCCCACCTCTGCGCTTACCCGCCGCAGGCGAGCGATCCGCTCGCGGTGCTCGTCGTGCGTGCCGTGGGAGAAGTTGAAGCGCGCGACGTTCATGCCGGCCTCAAGAAGGCTGCGCACCGCCTCGTCCGAATCAACGGCGGGACC
>JANQQY010000704.1 GCA_028284845.1 Spirochaetales bacterium | reverse complement strand
CGTCCCGGACATCCCGGGTGACTACTACTATGCCGTTCTTGCCCTCACGGAAGCCGGCAACCCCTACTCGATCCTGATTCCAGGCCGCAACTCGAGCTTCCGTCCTGTCGCCGTTGTGAACCTGGCGACGCCTCGAGAGGAGGCGGCCACGATCCGGGAGATCGACGCCCGATTCTCAGTCGTGGATGGTGAGAACACGATCGCAATCACCGCCCGCGCAAACCGAGACGCCCGGGAGCTATTGGTCTATCGGGCAACCCGGCAGATCGAAACGATCGATAACCTCGATGTCGCCTCACTCGTGACAACGGTCGAGTCGGACCAGATCGCAGTCCTTGACCTACCGGTCCCGGGAGTCGGGTACTTCTACGCGATACTCGATCGAGAGCTCCTTCTCGACGGCGGTGCAGAGATTGTCCCCGGCGAGAACGCGACGACGGTTGCAGCGGAAATACCAATCATCATTGCCGGTACGCCGGACGAAGCGCCTCCAACAGCGGAAGCGGTAGAGCTGGAGGTGCCGGCAGAGGCGGAGTCTCCCGCGATTGATGCGATACCGGTTGAAGAGCCGGAGGTTGAATTCGAGGTCGTCGTCTCCGAGCAAGATGTCCGGGCGATACCGCTCCCCTTCCTTCAGCTTCAGACGGTGCTTTCCACGGGGCGTCGCCTTCGCGACCTTGGCGTCCTTATCCCCGACCGGACCACGCTCTCGGCCGAGGCGGATGAGACCGTCTCATCGCTCCTCTCATCGCTGTCGCCAACGAGCGAAACAGCACCAACGACAACGATCCTCGACGCCGACCAGGGCCCCTCTCCGGCGGGAGCCGATTTCACGCTACGGACGATCATCGACGGGCCAATCGAACGCCTTGCATGGGAAGAGGCTCTTCAGCAATTGACGAACTTCCTGAGCCTCCCACTGACGCCTGAGTTGGCGGCACGGGCCCATTTCTACCGTGGACAGGCCTACTACTACTCGGGCGACCGTCAGCTAGCGGTCCTTGAGTTTCTGCTTGCTCGAGACGAGTACTTCGTGGAGGTTGAGGAGTGGCTCACCCTCCTCCTCACCGCGCCGCGGACGTGAGAACGACTCACACCTTCACGAACGCCGACTCGTCCGCCGTGAAACCGGCAGCAGCAGGATCGGTTCAGCTCATCGTGACCTCTCCCCCCTACCCGATGATCGCCATGTGGGACGATCTCTTCTCCAGCGTTTCGCCGGGAGCCGCAGCTTCGCTCGAGGCGGGCGACGGCTGGGCCGCGTTCCTGGAGATGCACGCGTTCCTGGGTCGAGTGTGGGAGACGTCGTGTGGCTTGCTCGCCCCAGGGGGAATCGTCGCGATCAACATGGGTGACGCGGTCCGGACGATCAACGGCGAGTTCAGCCTCTACCCGAACCACGCTGCCTTGCTCTACGCACTACGAAGCATCGGATTGACCACGCTTCCGCTCCTTCTCTGGCACAAACCAACCAACTCGCCCACAAAATTCATGGGATCGGGGATGCTTCCGGGCGGCGCGTACGTCACTCTTGAACACGAGTTCATCGTACTCGCCCGAAAGGGACCCCTACGAAAGGCTTCCTCCCCGGAGGAGCGAGAGCGCCGGCGGAGGAGCGCGATCTTCTGGGAGGAGCGAAACGAGTGGTTCAGCGACCGATGGACGATCACCGGTACGAGGCAGAGGGGCACCGAGTTCGGACGCGCCCGAAGTGCGGCGTTCCCCGTAGAACTCCCCCTGCGACTGATCGCGATGTACAGCTGGGAAGGAGACACGGTCTACGACCCATTTAGTGGAACCGGAACGACGGCGATCGCCGCGGCCTCCCTGGGACGGAACTCGATCAATGTCGAGGTCTCAGAAGAGACCCATACCGGTGCTCTCGCTCGATTTGATTCAACCGAGTGGATCACGGAGGCCGCGGAACGCCGGGAACGGCGGGTCGAACGGCACAGAGCGTTTGTCGCCGAGCGGGAGTGCAAACACTTCAACGCCGGGCTCCATACAAATGTGGTTACCAGCCAAGAGCGGGAGCTCGACCTACCAAGGCTTCGTGCGGTAACGGCGACGGAGACCCCGGGTCACTTCGCGGCGGAGTACGAGTAGTTCACATTCGCTCAATACGGACCGAGATCACGACGGTGGCAGGGGTACTCGGTTCAACACGGACGGGGAGTCTGGGAACGATACTGGTGCCCTGGTAAATGGTCATCGAGCACTCACTATTCGTCACAGCCGTCTCGACAGGGACAACCCAGATGCTCGAGGTAGCCTTCGAGGAGACGGTGACCATGGTGCGGTTGACGAGATCACGCATGATGAGGTCGGTCGCATGCGGGACGTCTTGAATGCCGGAGCCGACTCGAGTCTCCCGAACGCCACCTTTGCGAGCGGTAACTCCCAACGAGTCGGGGTCGTCTGAGAGGAACGAAAAGTTGAGTTCCGGCGCGAAGAGCAGTTCACATGGCTCGCTCTCCGAGGTTGAGAAGGTGTACTCGACCTCGACGGTATTCCGTTTGAACCGGTAACGCTTCGTGAGGTCGAGGGAGTGGACACCTGCCGCGTCCACGTCTATCGCCGCGGATTCCGGGATGTCTCCTATCCGAACCGTGCCGGTCGCAGTGAGGGTGATGAGGTGGGTGTCGCGCTTTCGGATTGATCGCTCATAGATGGTGCGCGTAAACGAACCACGTTCGGTGAATCGCGCATGGGCAAACTCTTCTGGAGTCAGCGCAGGATCGATGAATCGATCGAGGAATGACTTACGGAGTTCGGCGTCGTACCCCTCGCTGGCCTCTTTGTCCCCGTGATACGCCTCACGACGCCGCGCCATCGTATCAAGGTAGTTCCAGCAGGTGGGCAGATAATCGAGTTCAAAGAGCATGCCGCCTTCAGCATGGACATATGCGTTCATGTCGTGTCCCTGATAGAGGAACTCTTCCAGACCGTCCATGTCAAAGTCGATCGTCACGACCGACGGATTAAAAATTCCACGCTCCCGCGTCTTCTTCTCAGCCTCGATGAGAGACCGATAGACATGCTTTCGAAGCCGATTGTTGTAGATGCCACAATGGTCGCCGTGCCAGTAGGCGCTATGACACTGCGCCTTCCAGAGTTCCTCCCTCGCGGCTAGCTTCCGGTACTTGTCTCCGCGAATCTGATTCACCAGGACGTGTGTGTACTGCATCTTGGCGTACATCAGATTGCTTTCAGGATAACTGGTCAGGAAGTGCCGAAATGAGCTGCCGGTGAACGAGCCGCCATTGCCGTTCGTGAATCGCGCTCGAAGCTTATCGAGCGACTCTTTATGGTCGAGGGCGAATGCAGAATACATCGCCTGTTCATGAGCCGCTCCGGCAAAATAGCCGCGTGCGCGGGGAGTGAACTGTTTGAGGTAGTGGCCGGGTAACTCGACAGAGATCCACGGGTTCGCCTCGACAAGCTCGACAAAGCGCTCAAGCCAGACATTGGGTCGTGCGGGGGTGCCGTTCGCGACGGTTGGGTCGTGATACCGCTCACCGTCGTCGATCAAAGCAAAGACCTGGCTGGGATCGTTGTTCGCGTGTTCCTGCAGCCAGGTAATGGCGTCCTCAGGAGTGCCCTCTCGTGCGATCCGCCGGAGCTCATAGGAGACGGGAAAGGCAACGACGGTCTTTCCCTGGTCTTCCGTAATACACGGTCGTGTCAGTTCGTCCTCAGGTAGGCCGGCCGCCAGGAAGTGGAACTCGTCAAGAAAGACATATTCCATGCCGCTTGTCTTGAGCGTACTCGCGAGGCTGGGCTCCCAGACGTGCTGGGTGATCCAGGTACCTCGGGGTCGTCGGCCAAATCGTTTTCTGAGGTAGGTCGTGAGACTCTCAATCTGACCAACCCGATCGACTCGCGGAATGAGCGAGAGCACCGGATCGTAGAAACCGCCACCAAGAAGCTCGGTCTGCTTGCGCCCCACCATCTCGGAGAGAACGTCGGTGTACTCGGAGTGATGGCGTTCGAGCCACTGCAACAACTGACCGGAGTAGTGAAGCGTTACGTGGAACGAGGGGGAGTTATAGAGGGCTCTGAGGAATGGCTTGTAGGAGTGTTGGTAGACTTGTTCGATGTCGTCATCAGTGGTTCCTACCGGTTGGCTATTGGTAGATCCAAAGATGAGCCTCACATTTCTCATCGCCATCCTGTCGGGCTATCCCAGAAGCCGGCGACGCCGACCGTGAGGCCGATTCTACTGGTCACCTCTTTCGCTGTAAATCCCCCGGAGCTCGATCGGCCTAACCAAGGATATTTCGCAGGAAGACGTGGTCAAATGCGTAGAAGGCCATGGCAATAAGTCCTGCTGAAATGAGCACGATTGGTGCACCGCGCAACCGTTCCGGAACCGCTTCTATCTCAAGCTGCTCACTGATGGTCGCAAGGAGGTAGGAGACGAGGATTAGCCCAACCCCTGCGGCGATGGCCGCAACCAGTGCCTGCGGAAAGCTGTACGCAGAGTGCTGGACGACCAGGACGGTGCCGACGACCCCACTGTTTACCATCGCGATGGGGAGATAGCGTCCAAATCGAATGAAAATCCTCGGCGCCCTTCGTTCGACAAGGAGTCCCAGGTAGTGACCGAGGCCGAACGAGAGAAAGAGAACGATCACAATTTCGAACGACTCAAGTCCGAGTGGAACGAGAATCCAGGCTCGCGCCATCCACGCAAAGAGCGTCACCAGCGTAGCGAGAACGGTTGAGACGATACCTACCGGTAGAGCGACACCCCGCCGCCGGCTCGCCGTGACGAGCGGACCGATTCCCAGGAAGTAACTGAGCACAACATTGTTGACGAGAACTCCGGTGAAGATGATCCCGAGGTAGGTCACTTTGACCTCCGCGAGGGTCGTGCGAGTCCAACCAAGTAGCCGACGACGATGAGGCCTCCTGCGCCCATCGAGACCATCGCGATCGAGTGCTCCACAAGAAACGGAACCCGGATCACACCATCGAACTCACCAATGGGCATCAGCGTGAGCGTACCGCTGCCCAGGAGTTCGCGTGGCACCGCAATAAGCAGAAGCGCAAACAAGAATCCAAGGCTCGCCGCAAAGGCGTCGCTCAGGCTCCGTGCGGGACTCTCTTTCCAGGCGACGCTCTGCACGCGGCCAAGGACGAGGCAGTTGACCGCCGTGAGCGGGAGATAGATTCCCATGGCGTCGAACAGGTGCGGCGCGGCGTTCTGGAGAACGATCGTGGCGACTGCTGCAAGAATCCCCAGCACACCGAGTGTCACCGGAAGCCGCCGGCGGGCGGGAACGACATTGCGGAGCGCGCTCGTGATCGCGGAGGCCGCGAGCATGATAACGAGCACCACGAGGCCAAGTGACATGGAGGGCAAGACCCGCGTCGTCAGAGCAAGCGACGGGGCGAGGGCTGTCAGCGAGACGAGCACCGGGTTGAGTCGCCCAAGGCTCTCACGAATCGTCATCCTGCCTCCCGGACTCGTCGAGGAACTCCGAACCTTCGAGGACGGGTCATCCGATCAATGGTCGGGACAAGCACGTTTACGAGCAGAATGGCGAGACCGGCAGCTTCCGCGTGAGCGCCGTAACTACGGAGTAGAAAGACAAGGCACCCGATGGCAGCACCGTAGATGACCTGGCCGGACCGGGTTGCGGGCGAGGTAACGGAATCGGTCGCAAAGAAA
>JANQQY010000700.1 GCA_028284845.1 Spirochaetales bacterium | reverse complement strand
CCCGATGATCAGGATGCTCTCAATGTCTCGTCGTGCCGGCATCTACGCCATCTCCTGGAGGAATCGTTCGAATATCCAGAGCGCATCACGAGGGCCGGGGGCGGCCTCAGGATGGAACTGCGTCGTCAAGACCCGAAGGTCCTTCGACCGGATCCCCTCGTTCGTGGCGTCGTTTGCGTTCCGGAGCCACACCTCCGTGCCCTCTGGAAGAGTGGTGTCATCGACAGCAAAGCCGTGATTCTGACTGGTCACAAAGACCGCGCCGCTCGATTCATCCCGAACCGGATGATTCACCCCGTGGTGACCAAATTTCATCTTGTAGGTCTTGGCGCCCAATGCCTGCGCAATCAATTGATGACCAAGACAGATCCCCAGGACCGGGCGCACACCTATCGATTTACGGATCAGATCGACCTGATCCTCCAGCACGGCCGGATCTCCCGGTCCGTTCGACACAAAGAGCGCATCCGGGCCAAGCGCGTCGACATCTGCGGCACTCGCCGAACTCTCAAGAAGCGTCAGTCTGCAGCCCGTGCCCTCGAGGATCCGAACGATGTTTGCCTTGATACCGCAGTCCAACAGCGCGATATGTCTGCCTGCGAGGTGGTCGCCAGGGCGCGCAATAGAGATTCCAACCGCGTCAACAAGATCCCGACCTTCCATCCGGGGGAAGGAACCCAAGTACGACACGGCCGATTCTCTCTCTGCGGCCGTCAACTCTGCGCCCTCTCGAGGTCGGATGATAACGCCGTTCCTGCTTCCCTCGTCTCTGAGATCGAGGGTCAGGCGGCGAGTGTCAACACCGGAGATTCCAGGAGTGCCGGACGCCTTCAAGAAGGCATCGAGCGATATCCGTCCCGTTGGAACCGGGCCATCGTAGACTTCGCGTACCACGAGCCCGGCAGGCTTCACGACCGGTCGATCCGCCTCGTCCTCCGGGCCAACCTCGTTCCACTCCTCGTTACATCCGTAGTTGCCCGCGTGCGGATAGGTCAGCGCAACGATCTGACCGGAGTACGACGGATCGGTTAGGACCTCGTGATACCCGCTCATGGCCGTGTTGAAGACGACTTCGCCACCACCCTTCGGCGCTCCATCTGGGCGCGGCAGGTCAGAGACGTAGGGTGCCTCGGCACCAAAACCGTATCCGGCGTATTCCTCCCCGTTCGAGAGGATCAGGTGTGTTCGTTTCATGGTCTGTCCGTGGCCGGGCGGAGACCAGCCAGAGAGGTTATAGCATTGCGGGTGCTCTGCATCAAACGACCAAAGCCACACGTCGAAAGCCAAAAAAAGGGCGACCCAGCGGATCGCCCAAAGAATACCCCCTAGGGGAATCGAACCCCTCTTTAGAGACTGAGAATCTCTCGTCCTAGCCGATAGACGAAGGGGGCATCTATCGCTTCCCGGGGAGGACTCGAACCCCCACTAGCAGAGCCAGAATCTGCGGTGCTACCATTACACAACCGGGAATTGTGTCTTGGTAGACTAATGATCGGCACTCCGGCTGTCAAGTTTGAGGCGGTCTACTCGCTCTCATAGGTGATGAGCGTGTGCACCCGGTGCTTCTTCAGTCGTTCGGCATAGGGCAGGAACGGAAGTCCAACAACGCAGGCAATTCCCGCCACCGACCTGCCTGCCCGCTCAATCAGTGCGGCAGTCGCTTCCGCCGTGCCACCGGTGGCAACGAGGTCGTCCACAATCAAGACCGGACCATCGCCCTCCAGATCGGAGACGTGCATCTCTACGCTGTCGGTTCCGTACTCCAACTCGTAGCTCGCACTCACCGTCTTCCCGGGAAGCTTCCCCGCCTTGCGGACCAGCATCAGTGGCACCCCGAGCCGGAGGGCAATAGGAGCGCCAAAGAGAAAGCCTCTGCTCTCGATCGCTGCGATTCCACTCACCGGCTCGTCACGGAACGGACGAACCAGCTCGGTCACACAATACTCAAGCGCGGCGGGATCCATGAGGATGCTGGTGATGTCGTAGAAGAGAATCCCCGGCTTGGGATGATCCGGGACTTTGCGAATTCGGGAATCCAGATCAAAACTCATCGCTCCTCCGGTCGCGCAGCCTAGACGCGTGCTATTGCAGTGTCAACAACCAACCTGGTCTATGGGTAGGTCTTCCGAAACCCTTCAACCCGCGCGGAAACATCAAGCGAAAGATCCGAACTCTGTCCATTTTTCAGATAGTGATAGCCGAGTCCGGCGATCATCGCCCCATTGTCGGTGCAGAGTTCAAGAGGTGGAAAGACCGACGTGATGTCGTCACGCTCCGCCACGCGCCTGCGAAGATAGGTGTTCGCGGCAACGCCTCCACCAAACACGACCAGATCAAGGCCGTGATCCTCCGACGCGCGAAAGACGCGCTTCAGGAGCATGTCGACCGCCGCCCGTTCAAAGCTCGCCGCGATGTCTGTGGGCCCGGCGCTCTGTTCTGATGTACGAAACTGATCGAGTTGATTGATCGCCGCCGTCTTTAACCCCGAGTAAGAGACATCGTATCTATGGGAGCCCTTGTGGAGACTCGGATCGGGAAACGCAAAGGCATTGGGATCACCGCTCCGCGCGAGCCGATCGACCGCGACGCCCCCCGGGTAGCCCAAGTCGTAGTGTTTCGCGACTTTGTCGAACGCCTCGCCTATCGCGTCATCGATCGTTGTTCCCAAGACATCCATCTCGAACGGTGAGATCGCCCGCGCAATGATCGTGTGTCCGCCGGAGACCAGGACACCAAGAAACGGGTAGACGAGGTCACGTTCGAGTTGAGGCGCGTAAAGGTGGGCAAGCATGTGATTGACACCCACCAAGGGCACGCCAAGTCCGTACGCAAGCGCCTTCGCAAAGGAGAGA
>JANQQY010000697.1 GCA_028284845.1 Spirochaetales bacterium | reverse complement strand
CGCTTGGAGAGACGACGATCATCGAGGAACGTGAGTCGAAAGCAGAAGTGACCTCAAGCGCAGTCGAGGCACCGGCCGAATAGATGCCACATCTCGCCTGGCTGTTCACAGCGCTCTTTGGAGTCGCGCTGGTTGCCGTGTTGTCCCTGTGGACGAGAGAGCGGGGACGTTCTTCCCAGGAGCATCGACGAGCTCTTGAAGAGCAGAAGCGACAGTGCACAAAGACAACGGAAAAGCTGCAGGAGAGCTACACCGAACTTCAGGATGAGCTGGCCGAATTGCGAACCGCTCAATCATCTGCGACGGAGATTCACGCCACCCTCGCGCGAGCGCTCTCGCTCCTCCGGGAAACGGCACCGATTGTCTCCGGACTTGGGGGCGCAGCAATCGAGAAGAGTCGGTCGGGGTCAACGTCACTGACGGACGACATCTATGCGCTCGGCGAGCGCAGCACCTCATTGAGCACAACGATCAGGGCCTTTCTTGCCGACCTATGTGAAGGTGATGAGTCACTGGAACACAATGTGGGAGAGCTGACGGAAGACGTTGCCCGGCTGGGGGAAGTCGCGAGCCTCTTTGACCGTACGAGCGCGACGCTTGAGGTCTCCGTGGGATCGATCTCTGAAGCCGTCTCGTCCAATGTTGAGCTGCTCAGCAAGGTTTCCGATATCGCCGAACAGACCGGCGTGCTTGCGATTAACGCCGCGATCTATGCGGCAAAGGCCGGCAATTTTGGTCGTGGATTCGGCGTAATCGCCGGTGAGATCCAGAAGCTTGCGCGAACTGCGAAAGATGTAGCAGAAGCGGTCGGGAGCAACACAAAGGGAATCGAAGAGCGGGTAGCTACCTTTGGTGCCGAGCAAAGACAGGTCATGGTCGAGTCTCGGTCGAGCCTCGATGAGATCACGGCATCGATCAGGCACACCATCGCGGATCTCCGTCCCCAGATCAATCGGATCTCAGGCTCAGTCCAGGCAGCAGCTGATACCAGCAGTGAGGTCACTGATCGCCTGAGCGGGATCAATATGACGCTCCAGCAACACGACGCCATCCAACAGATGATCACACACATATCGGACATCTTGAACGATGCGTTGAACGAAGCGCCCGACGCAACCGGACTAAACGGATTCAGGGCAGAGGATATCAAGGCGCGCGCCAGGGAGATTGCAGCTCGTCGATTCACGATGAAAGACGAGTTCGACGCCGTTGGCGTGGAAGGGTACGAGGTGGAGCGCGGCAAGCTCGCGGTGCTCGACGACGGAACGGCCCTCAAGGGCGACATCACGCTGTTCTAGGAGAAACCATGGCATCAACGATTCTTTCGGTGGACGACTCACCAACCATTCGCAAACTCGTTCACAAGGCGCTCGACCCGGAGGGATATGAGGTGCTCGACGCAGAGAACGGACGAGCCGCGCTTGACATGGCATCGGCAGCAATCGACCTCTACGTGGTCGACGTGAACATGCCGGAGATGGATGGCTTCGAGTTCGTTGCGGCGATCAAGGAGAGGGCCGATCTGAAGTCGACACCGGTCGTCTTCCTCACGACTGAGAGCAGCGCGGAGAAAAAGGACCGAGGTAGAGCGCTTGGGGTGAACGGCTGGATCGTAAAACCGTTTGAACCGGAGGCGCTCGTCAAGGTCGTGAGGATGCTGACGGAGTAGTGATGGAAAGCCTGAGTCGGCTCCTTCGGGAGTATGAGCCCGGCGATCTCGTTGGCATGGCTGACATCATCGAGGCGGCATCGAGCGTCTTGGAGAGAGACGCGCCCGGCACACGAGCTGTCTGCGCGGAGATCGAGTCAACGTTTCGTTCGATTGCCCGCGGCGAGGAGAGTCGCGACATCGGTGCGATGATTGATGGTTGGCTCACGAGGATCGACCCGCAGTCACACGAGGTGGATCAGGCAGCAGCCGAGGGGGCGGAGGCGCTCGCCTTTATCGGCTCTGCGGTTGGCCGCCTCACAACGATCGTCGACCTGCTCAAACGATACTCGAGGGGCAATCTCGCCCTCGCAACCGAGGTCCTCGCAGAGACCCAGAGCCTCTTGAACGATCCCGTGACGCCGCCGGATGCGGTGCCCGCAATCAAAGGCATCCAGGAGAGCTTCTTCGCATATGTCCGGGAGCAGGAGATGCACTCCCCCTCGATGCCTCAATCTGACGAAGAGACTGGATCGGAGGAGACATCCGAACGCGAGCAACCGAGATCACAGCGGCGTGAAGAGAACCAGACCGTTGAATCCGATCCAAGACGTGTACCGCTCGACGACATTGAGATCGTGCAGTCGTTTATCCAGGAGTCGAAAGATCATCTCGAAGATATTGAGGACAGGGTCCTGACGCTTGAAAACGAGTTCTCTATCGATCTTGTGAACAGTGTCTTTCGATCAATGCACACGATCAAAGGCGTCGCAACCTTCGTCGGCTTCTCGTATGTGAGCGAGACCTCGCACGAGCTTGAGACGCTACTCGACGACATCCGAAACGGTGGACGGGAAATCTCCGAGGAGATCGTGACGATTCTCCTGGATGGGACCGACTCGGTTCGCCACATCATTGGAGACATTGAGAAACAGCTCTCCGACGCCCCCACTCCGCCGGGCGAGGTCACCGAACGATCGTTCGGACACGCCGCGGTTGTGTCTCGGGTACGGTCTATTCGCGATGGAAACAGTGCGAGTGAGCAGCCGCAGGTTAACCGCGGACCGGCCCGGGATACGCCGAACGCGCCTACCGCGGAGATACGGAAGGCGTTTGTCGGAGAGTCGGCCGATCTGCTGGACGAGGTGGAGCAGGTGCTTCTGGGAGCTGAGTCGGAAGCGCTCGATGCTGCGGTCTTGGATCGGATCTTTCGTGCGATCCACACCATCAAGGGGAACGCCGGGTTCCTGGGGTTTGGACAGATTGAGCACCAGTCCGCAGCGATCGAGGAGTCTCTTGATGAGGCGCGTTCCCACGGCAGGTCGATCAACGGAACCAAGGCCGCCGAAACGCTTGTTCGCCTCGATCGGCTGAGGAGCGCTATCCACGCCCTGGCGACTTCCCCGGACGATTCGACCCGTGCGATCGACCCCGCTATCGAGGTGGACGCCCTGGGGGAAATCCTGGTCGAGATGGGTGAGGCGAGCCCCGAGTCGGTTGATCGAGCTCTTGCTACCCAACAACGACGTTTGGGCGAGATCCTCGTGACCGACGAGAACGTAAGCACCGAGTCGGTGGAAAAGGCACTCAGCGAGCAAACGAAGCGACGAGGATCAAGCGAAAGCCCCGGTACCGAGTACTCGGTCAACAGAAAGGACATCCGGGTGGATACGGGCAAGCTCGACAAGCTCTTTGACCTTGTGGGGGAGTTGATCACCGCGGAGTCGATGGTTCTCAGCGGGATGAACGGGAACGGCTCACATGGATCCGGGACGGGAGTGACGCATGGCGGCGTTGTAGAGAAGGCGGCTTCGTACCTTCAGAAGATCACTCGCGAGATGCAGGAGATCACCCTCAGCATCCGGATGATTCCGCTGGAAGCCACCTTTGGCAAGATGCGCCGGCTGGTTCGTGACCTTGGAAAGCGATTTGACAAGAAGGTCTCCATTCAAATCAGCGGGGAGCAGACCGAGATGGACAAGAACGTCATCGAGGAGATCTCCGACCCTCTCGTGCATATCATCCGAAACGCGGTCGATCACGGAATCGAATCTCCCTCTGATCGAGGCGGCGCCGGAAAGCCGGAAACCGGACTCATTAAGCTCTCTGCGAAGCATGAGGGCAATGAGATCTGGATTACCATTGAGGACGATGGTCGAGGGCTCGACCGGAATGCGATTCTCGAGAAGGCAACTGAGCGCGGCTTGGTTCAACCGGGAGACGAGCCGCCGAATGACGACCGGATCTATCGGTTCATCTTTGAGCCGGCCTTCTCCACTGCAGCGCAGGTCTCGGAGATCTCAGGTCGAGGCGTGGGGATGGATGTGGTCCGACAGAACGTCGAGAAGCTTCGCGGACGGATCGATCTCGACAGCACCCCGGGTGAGGGGACAACCTGCGTACTACGGATACCACTGACCCTCGCCATTCTCGACGGAGTCACCTTTGCGATCGGCGACACTCGATTCTCGGTGCCG
>JANQQY010000691.1 GCA_028284845.1 Spirochaetales bacterium | reverse complement strand
GAACGCTCGCATACATGTGGTGCTCCGTGTGGTAGTTCATGTGCCAGTAGAGGTAGCCGAGAATGGGACCGAGTTCCACGGTGTAACTGTTCACTCGCCAGTCCGGGACATCACCGTGAAGTCCTGCGTGCTGAAGAATGCCCGTTGCATGGGAGAGGAAGGTCGCGAAGAAGACCGGCACGTTTACCAGCAGGATGAGAATCCAGAGGTCGGCCAGCACAAAGAGGATTGCCAGCGCGATGTGACCTGCAAAGAGGAACCGGGCCCAGTTCACAAGCTTCTTTGTCTTGACGTCGGTCCGACTCAGGAGCGGGCACCAAAAAAAGAAATCGACGTCTGTATTGCCAAAGGCGTGATTGAGGTTCGTCCAGATCAGCTTCCGAACCTTCTTGAAATCAAAGGTGAACCAGAAGATCACGTCCCACCATCGGACGGGGATGGGATCGCTCTGTTGTTCCAGATCGAGGCCGCGGAAGTAGGTGAACTGGTGATGTTTGGTGTGGCTCTCCTTGAAATGGAGGTAACTGTTCCAGCTGAGGAAGGCGAAGATCCTGTAGAAGAGGGTGTTGAGCCATCGGGTCTTGAATACGGTGCCGTGAGAGAGTTCGTGGACCGCCGCTTCCATGCCGATAAACCCGCAGAACATGCAGTGCAGATAGCAGCCGATCGCGAGCCCTACCCAGTACCCCTGCACGAAGAGCCACATATTGGTCACGACCGATCCGAGGTAGATAAGAAGAAAGCTACCGGCGTGTAGAAGGCCGCGCAGGTCGCTCCGCTGTGTCAGTTCGCGGAGCCTCTCACGTTCGATGGGAGTCCGGTACCAGGTGATCTGAGATCGAACGCTGCCGGCTGGTGTGCTCGGGCCGCTCATTCGAGCGAGGCCTCGATCTTCCGGAGCTTCTTGAGCTCGCGTGGTAGGTAGATGACCGGATCGGTATTGCCTTCCATCAGGCTGTGGATCCATTCGCCCATGAGAAACCCGTCGAAGCCGATCTCCATGAGTCCGCGAATCATCGCCTCGTGATCAACGATACCCGTCCCAACCGAGGTTAGAACAGGAGCGCCTGTCGTAGCGGTCCCGTCGTGGACGTGCACATGTTTGACCCACGCTCGGATCGTTGGGAAGTGATCGGCGACCGAGGTGCCGTGCATCCGGACGATATGATAAGGATCCCAGTTCAAGCCGACGTTGTCTTTGCTCACCTCAGCAAGCACCTCTGCGAGAACCGTGGCATCGGTCCACGCATCATGGGACTCGAGGGCAATGACCACACTGCCGTCGGCCGATCCCGCGACTCCGCCGCGCCTCCCGGGTCCGGTGTCATCGGCGCTACCTGCGGTGAGCTCTTTGGACAGTTCACTGAATCGCCGCAGTCCGGAAACGAGCCGCGAGCGCGCTGAAGCAAGGTCGAGCCCCTCGTCTTTGAAGGCCCCGCCAAAGACCCTGATCACGCGAGAGCCGATGGCGGTCGCCATCGCAAGCGTCTGGCGGGCCTCCTCTTCGTCCAGCTCCTCAACGGCGAGTTGAAAACTCGAAGCGAGCGAGTAGAGGTGGACGCCTTCGCTCTCCGCCTGAGAGCGTGCCGCGGTGAGGAGCTCGTGCGATGAGTCGATCTCGAGTCCGTGCCCCTGGTTTCTCCCGATTCTGAGTTCGATACCGGTGTATCCGAACTGCGTGGCATCCTCAATGATTGCGGCAAGCGATGCCTTCGGGTAACTGAAGGTCATAAATCCGTGGTTCATAGCGTGATGCTCCTTTTCTCTCTCGCCGATTGGTAGATCGCATCTGTGATCTCCTGAGTGTGGCGGGCTCTTTGCAGGGTGGTCGCGGGTTCGCGCTGCTCAATGATCGAGTCGATGAAGTCGTGCATGACGCCTCGGTGGAGGTCCTCCCAGTCGTCGGGACCCGACCAGATCACGTCACTCTGCGTTCCGGTCTCGTCGTAGCGAGTCCGGGTGAACTCGGAGTCGTCCTGGGCGATGATCGCACACCCTACCGACCATGTATCGCCGACGATTGTGGTCGCATTGAACGTCTCCGGCACGGGAAGGTACTCCCCCCGATCAAGCAAGATGGTTGCACCGGTGGAGAGTCTAAGGAAGGCGGCGACGTGAGTCTCGGCGTCGCTTCCCTCCGGCACCCAGCGCTCCAGCGCCACTGGCACGAGTCGCCATGTTGCGCTGACCTCCACGACGCGCGCCTCCCAATCGAGCAGAGCGAGCAGGTAGTCCAAATCGTAGCAGCCCCAGTTGCTCATGATCCCGCCGCCGTTTTTCTCGAACGAGAGGCGCCAGTTCGGCGGCATCGTCTTGGGCAACGGAGGGCTGGCCTTCACGCCGGCGTGCGAGATCTGATAGACCGACGCGGAGCCCCCTGCTGCGCGAACAGCCGTGCGCACTGCCTTGAACGAATTGAGGAAGGTGAATCGTGACTCCGCGACGGCAATCGTTTGATCTGGTCGCTGAAGCGTGAGAAGCTCGTCCACCTCGGCTACCGAACGCGCGACCGGCTTCTCAATAAGGAGATGCTTGCCCGCCTCGAGCGCCTGTTTCGCAACCGAGCGTCTGATATTCGCCGGAATGGCGAGCGTCACGGCGTCTACCTCCGAATCGGCTATTAATCGGTCGGCGTTGAGGTAGGCTCGAGCCGGCTCGAACTCTGCCGCGGCCGCCTCTCTCGCAGCGTCG
>JANQQY010000662.1 GCA_028284845.1 Spirochaetales bacterium | reverse complement strand
GACCGCCGGACCTCATCGTAGAGATTCTCTCGCCCTCCACGTCTCGACAAGACCGCGAACTAAAGCGTCGGCTCTACGAGCTTCACAAGGTGCCCCTGTACTGGATTGTAGATCCGGAGGCACAGACGGTAGAGGTCTACGAACTCGACGCCGATGGACGGTACGTGCCTCCGGAGAGCTTTCATGAGGCAGTGCGATTGAGCTATGAGGGGCTTGAGGCTGTTGTTGATTTGCGACTTGTCTGGTGAGCTCAGCGGGGCCCGACCGCTCTGCGGCCCCCGCTGAGCTTCGCAGTTCGCAGTGCGAACTGCAGCTCCTTAGGTGGGGCCCAGCCGCTCCGCGGCCCCCGCTGAGCGACCCAATCGGATCCCGCCACGTTGTGGTGCCGGTTGGGTCTGCAGTTCGCAGTGCGAACTGCAGCTCCTTAGGTGGGGCCCGGCCGCTCCTCGACCCCCGCTGAGCGACCCAATCGGATCCCGCTACTATGCGGTGCCGGTTGGATCTGCGGTTCGTGGAGCGGGTTGAGGCTCGATCTGGGTGGGCCGGCCTTACCAGACTGCGTCCACAATCCTGCCGACATTAGCCTTGGTGTGCTCGACCGCACGCCGGTGTGCAACTCGAACGTACTCGCGGTGGTCGGCCAACGAGTTGGCAAAGCTGATCATGATTGAGCTCAGTGCATCTGAGGTCACTGTCTCCACGTCGAATAGCCAGTCTCCGAACCCAACGTCCCGCCACATCTGCCCTTTCGGGGTATCGGTTGGTTGGCGAATGTGAACCGCAGGTGTCGCGACGGTTGCCGCAATGATTGGAGAGTGCATCTCAAGGCTTACGACGCCACAAGCGCGAGAGTAGACCGATCGCGCCTCATCCGGGAGCCAATACTCCTCACGGAGAACGACATTCTGTCGAACGTCTCTCGGAAGTGGGTCGACAAGAACGTCCTTTCCAAGACGAATCTCATGGATCATCTCCGGGCAGACAAGCACCTGCAGGCCTGTCTCGCGGACGAATGTGATCATCGCCTGGCGAACAGCGGCCAAGTCGCTCTCGCGGTGTTCCTGGGACTCCTGTTCGCGCGACAGATCGGTGCTGGTTGGGGGCTGACTCCGAATCTGGTAGTACGGCGTCCAGCGCAGTCGAGGGATCACGCAGATGTAGCGGTCAACGCTGAGACCGGCCGACTGGAGATATGCCTCTGCGCTCGCGTCATCAGAGATGTCGAACTGGAACGTCCCATCGTACCCAAGGTCCAGAATGGGTGACTCGACTCCGGCATCTCTTGCAAGGGCCAACGAGGTGGTTTCCCTGCAGAGAGTGAAAGCGGCTTGCGATAGGAACTTCGGGGCACGAGGGTCGATCTCCGGTTCCCTGTTTCCGATAGGTGAGAGCGAAACCCCGAACACGCCCCACGGCTTTCCTTCCGTGTGTTCGCTCCACTGGGCGACGGCTTGAGGCTGTCCCATACTCGCCCCCGATCCGCTGACGAACAGATCGCAGCGATCGAACGCTTCTGCAAGGTCTGAATCGACTGGGCGGCCGTACTCATCCATCGACCCGTAGACGATTCGCACATCAGGAAATCGGCGCTGAATCATCTCTTGTGCGCCACGATCCAGTGGTGCTGCCGGCCACAACCAAAGCTCGACGTCTGGAATCCATGCTTCAAACGCCGCGAGGGTCCCCGGAGTGTGCGTGATGTCCCCAATGTTGATCGTCTGCCATCCGGACTTCAGAAGAACTCGTTTGCTTCCCATCTTACCTCCGTTCATAGTTCGAGCATTGTTGCGAGGTCCGCCAGGTAGACGGCTCTCGAGTTCTCGTGCAGCCCGTTGAACACCACGTACCTCCCTCCTCGTGACCAGACCGGATGAGCATCAAGTCTGAATGCGCTCCGAAAGGCATCGGGTTCCAGGTCTGACTCGGTCCTGCACAAATCTACTCGGGCGACTGTGAGCTCTCGTTGCCTTTTCAGATCGAGAAGCCGGATTGGTGATGTACCATCGCCGCCGGCGAGCGGCTCGCGGGGGTAGGCGTCCGATATGATGTACGGGTAGCGAGGGTTGCTTGAAGGATGGCCTGATCCGGGATTAAAGAGTGTCGTACGATCACTCCCGTCGTAACGCACGCGGTCGACTACAAGCGACCCGTCCGGCGCTCGCAGGTTCACGGTGATGTGGTCACCATCCGGCGTCCACATTGGGTGGTGACCGCCGGCGTACTCTTCCGGGGTGACGACGGTTCGTATGTCGGATCCGTCTGCATTCATGCTGATGATTGCCTTCGCGCGGGTCCGAACCTGATCTGGAGCGTCCGACCGCGTAGGCGGTGCCCACTGCAGAATGGTGAACAGGCGTGTGCCCGCTGGGTTCCACTTGAGCGTGAACAGGTAGTACTCGAACGCGTCAGGGTCCTCGACCTTGATTGATGGGACTGCGTGCTCGTAAATGTCCCGAATGGAGACCACCATGCCGCATGACCCAGTCTCTGTGTTCGTCACGTAGACACCGTCAGTAGCGACTGGACCACGATTCGGCGGTGCGTGCGTGTCCGGCACAACCACTCCGTATCCGCGTTGCGCTCGTCTGGATGCGCGAAGGTTGTGCGAGAGGGCCCATGCGCCTCCCGCGCTGACATGGAACACCGTGCCTTCAAGTCGGTTCGACGTCCCAGTGACTGGATTCGTTCGAACTCCGAAAGCATCCCAGGTTTCTGTATCCACGTCGTTGTAGAATAGCTCTTCGTCAGTGGCGCCCCATTGAACGTTCGCGCCGACCTGCAACTCCCACCCCCGGGTGGTGGCGACTACTCGCTCCGCATGACTGACGAGATCGACCAGAACCACCTCTCCGGTGACCCCGGGTTCAGGTTCAGTCTCCTCATTCGGGAGCCGAAAAAGCGCGACATAGCGGCCGGAGGGGCTGATAGGACAAGAGTCGATGAACCGATGGATGATTCGGTCGCTCGCAATCCTCACAACCGGGACGAGTGGCGAGTACTTGTCGTACGAGGGGTATTCCGACAGGCTCAGAGTTTCCATAAAGAATCCGGTAATCCAGTTGGCGGGGCACCGGGTTGGTGCGCCGCCGAGGTGACTCTACGTTGAAAGGCTGACGCTACTGGTTGTCGTACCAAGCGTTGAGCGCCTCCTCTGCGGCTATGCCGCCGGCGGCCTCCCAGCGTGCGATGAGTGCGTCGAGGCCGGACACATCTTCCGCACCGGCAATCACACGCGTTGCGAAGTCCCGGAGCAACCCTTCAAGCTCAGAGCGCGAAGAGGAGAACTCAGGCACTGCGTTAACAAGGGTAGTCACATCAAGCTGGTAGTTGTCCGCGACTATATCCTGAACCGCGTTGAATCCATCATACATCTCCGGGACTCTGCGGAGTCGAACCTGAAGCCAGTAGTTCCCGTAATCTTGTTCTCGGATTCCAGTTAGGTAGAACCAACCGTTTCCCATCTCATCCGAAAACGCTGGAAGGATCGGCGCATACGCCTGGCCATCGAACGAATGGTGCGTTCCCTCAAGACCGATCACGCTGGTCTTGAAGAGTTCTTCGTCGAGCTTGAGGTTGATCCAGCGCATTGCGTGCTCAGGGTTCGCGGAGACTGTGGGTATGAACGTGACAAACGCGTAACCCGATTCCTGCCGGATTCCACTCTCGCCGGTTGGTCCCCCAATGGCATCGAGTTTCACGGCTTCAGCATTGGGGACGTTTGCCACGAGGTCCAAGACCAGCTCATCGGAATCATACACGTTCCACGGTGCGCCCCCTGCTCGTCCGCTCAAGAACTTCTCCTTCACGGTCGAGTTGGTGTTGGCCGGGAACTCCAGATCAATGAGCTCACGCTCGTACAAGTCACGCATGAAGATCAAGTATTCGCGGAACCCTGGGCTTTTCGCCATCGGAACAAGGTCTCTCCCTTCAACGTTCCAGAAGTTTGAGATTCCGAATGCACCCATCAGGCCGTGCAGACCGAGCGGATCTGCAAATGTGAACGGGACATTGGAGCTGCCGTTTCCCGCCGGATCCTCCGCAGCAAATGCCTCGAGCACGTCCGCGAATTCGGCTGTGGTGCGCGGTACGTCGACGCCGACTGCGTCTAGCCAGTCCTGACGCAGTGTAATGAACCATCGCGCGAAGTCGACCGGTACGGCCGCAGGTAGCATGTAGGTCGTGCCGTTTATTCGGAACAGATCGAGGCTAGCCTCGGAGATCGCCGCCGGAACATTGGGTCCATACTCAGCGATCAGATCATCGAGTGCCAGGATCGCACCCGCTTCGGCGTACTCCCGAGCGTCGTCCGCGTGCCGGAATCGGTGAGAAATGATGTCGTATGGCTCCTGTGATGCGAGCACGAGGCTGATCTTTTCTGCAGTACCCTCTCCGGGCAGTGCTTCATACTCCACCGTGTAACCCGTAATCTCCTGGATCAACTGAGCTTCGTATCGCTCGTTTGGATCGAACGAGGCTGATGGCCCAAGGAACCGAAGAGTCGGGAGCGACTCTTCGTCGGCGCCTTCCGGTCCACCCGCCGCAAACAGAGAGTAGGAGACGAGGAGCAGTATTGTCACTGCGACCGTCTTGGCAGAACACTTCATAAATCCTCCTATATTCCTGCGGTTCAGCCCTTCACCGAACCGATCAGAATCCCTTTGATGAAGTACCGTTGTATCCACGGGTACACGATGAGCATTGGAATGATCGATACAATCACGGTTGCGGCCTGCACCGACTCCGTCGAGAGGTTTGCGGACTCGTCCAGCATGAGATCCTGAACGTTGAGGTCGCCGACTCCGGCGGCGATGACCTCCCGCAGATAGACCTGGAGTGGTTTTAATCGAGGTACCGTGATGTAGAGAAGAGCATCAAAGAAACCATTCCAGAATTGAACGCCGTAGAAGAGGGAGATGGTCGCGATCGCAGGGAGCGCGACCGGAACGACCACCGAAAACAGAATCCTGAGATTGCTTGCGCCGTCTAGCTTTGCCGACTCCTCGAGGCTCTCGGGTATGGACTCGAAGAAGCTCTTGAGGATCAGCATGTAGAACACGAAGATGAGTCGCGGGAAGATAAGCGAACCAAGCGTGTTTATCATTCCAAGCGATCGGACAAGGAGATAATCCGGGATGATTCCCCCACGAAAGAGCATGACAAAGATGTAGAGGATGAGAATGCCCTTTATGAGGGGGAGGTGCTTCTTTGACATCACGTACGCCGTGAGCGCCGTCATAACGAGACACGACACGGTTCCAACCACAACGAGGTAGAGTGAGACAAGGAATGATCGCCTGAACTGGCCTGTTAGCAGTACGACGCGAATCGAGTCCAGTTGGAAACCGACGGGCAGAATTCCTACTCGTCCGGCGTTGACCGCCGCGTTGTCACTGATCGCTCGAGAGAGCACCGTTAGCAATGGAATGAGGACGAGGATCGCGTATCCGATCATCAACAGGTAGCTGATAACGCGAAACGCCGTGTCCTCTCTTGAACTCCGCACGCCGTGAGAGATTCGTCTTGTGGCCTTGATAGGCGCCGCGCTGCTCAATAGATGCTCCTTCCGAATAGCCGACGGCCTGCCACGTTCGCGGACATCACCAACACGAACGCCACGACGGAGTTGAACATTCCAACAGCAGTCGCGAAGCTGTAGTCCATCCGCCCGAGCCCAACTCGAAAGACAAACGTCTCAATAATGTCCCCGACCTCGTAGACTGCCGGGTTGTACATACTCAAAACTTGCTCGCGCCCGGCTTCCAGAATGCGACCGAGGCGGATGATGAACATGATTGCGATAGTCGGCGCGATTCCTGGGATTGTGATTGCAAAGACCTGTCGAAGGCGTGATGCGCCATCGATCGTTGCCGCCTCGAACATCTGTGGGTCAAGACTGGTGATCGCGGCGATGTAGACGATCGCCGCCCAGCCGACTTCCTTCCACGCATGTGACGCAACGAGGATCGACCGAAAGAACCGAGGGTTCACGAGAAACACGATTCGGTCGCCACCAAGTTGTTCGATCAACGCGTTGACCGGGCCGCTGACGGAGAGGGCTGTACCAAAAAGCCCAGCGACGATGACCCACGACAGAAAGTGGGGAAGGTAGATCACCGTCTGAATCGTTTTTTTTAGGCCGAGAGTCGTGATCTCATTGAGAATGATCGCGACGATGATCGGCAGTGGTGTTACCAAAGTGATTTTCGCGAAGCTGATGATCAGTGTGTTTCGGAACACTTGGTAGAACTCGGGGGAGCTGAACAGTCTCCGGTAGTTCTCGAAGCCGACCCACTCGCTTCCTGAAGTTCCCGCAAAGATGTTGTAGTCCTGGAACGAGATGCTGAGACCCCAGATTGGAATCAGCCTGAAGATGACGACGTATACAAGACCAGGAATGAGAAGCAAATAAAGATCCAGGTTCTTGCGAACAATGTCCGTATTCCTGGCGAACCGCGATCGCCGTTCGATCGATACTGTGCGTTGATCGCCCATCGCCACGATTGTATGGGCCTCAAAAAAGGTCGCACAATCTGGCGTCCCTACGATTGTGTGATCAAATCTACGATCTTGGAGCCATGACTAGTGTCGAGCAAGAATGGCGCGTGCGATAATTGGGCATGGGCCTGTCCGACTCAAATGTTGCGCTCATTGTCGCTGACGACGAGCGAAAGACCCGAGTAGGTATCTGTGATGGAGTTGATTGGTCGCTCCACGGGGTTGGCGTAGTTCGGTCTGCTGAGAATGGCGCTGCGGCACTCGAGCTTGTTGAGAGGTATAGCCCGTGCGTTCTCCTCTGCGATCTTCGGATGCCGGTGATGGACGGCGTCGCTCTTGCCAATCGAGTGCATCAGAGCTATCCGAACACTGAGATCATATTCATGAGTGGCTATACAGATAAGCCCTATCTGATGGCAGCGATCAAACTGCGCGTCGCGGACTACATCGAGAAACCGATTGTGACGGAGAATCTCACGCGGATCGTTAGTCGGGCGGTAGAGCGGGTCAGCAAGGTCGCTCTACCGGCGAACAAGGACTCGGTCACGGATCGTTACCATTCTGATGCCGCGTCGGTCCTTGAGCTGGACGTCAAAGGTTCAGATATCGTCGCCGCAGAAATCAGAGACCGGAGTCTCGGTTTTGGCCTAACCGGGGCATTCGCGAGCATCGCATTCGCCTGTTCCGATCCCGACCAATCTGCTCGGTTTATCACGATGGACTTCTACAATGCTCTGGACGCAGTTCTCCTTCAGTCGGCAAGCCCCATCCTTGCTGTGGCCGCCGTTAGTGCCCGAACTGCAATCGTTCATCTGTCATCAGACTCGAGAAGCACCTCGTTCGTGTCAGTCGCGCGGGCGCTTCACAATGCCGTTCGAGCGTCCTCATCGTCACCATTCGTGGCGTCTGCGCTCGGTCCCCGTGTTCACTCTCTCGCCGACCTTCGGAGATCGGCGAAATGCGCTCGGGAAGAGGTGGACCGCGCGTTTGTCGAAGGGTACGCCGACCTGCTGCAGTGGCGCAGCCGAGATCCAGATCCTCTGGAGGTTGATCCGTTCCGGTCCGCCAGATCGATCGTTGACGCAGTTACAAAAGGCGATTTTCCCGGAGTCAGGGCGGTAGTGGCTGAGGTCGAGCGCAGCTTGCGGTCGACGCGAGGAGTCTCGTCCGCGTCAGCCCGAGACTGCCTTGCACGAATCGTCGTTGCGGTTGAGGATGCGCTCGGATTGAGTCCCGAGATTGCCGCCATAGATAGCGCCGACTCGGCTCCCCTTGTGTGGCAGATGGTTTCCGGGACGCCGACGCTGCCGTCGGCGGTCAGTGGGTTACTCAAACACTTCGAGCCGATTTGTGAGATGGCCGCTGAGCAAGTTTCTCGGTCTCGACCGATCCACCAGGCAATCATGTTGATCGAATCATCTGTCGATTCCGCTCTGAGCGTCGAGCAGCTCGCACAACAGATCGGCGTGACCCCGAACCATCTTTCGTCCCTGTTCCGGAAGAAGACCGGGCAAACGATTGGTGCGTACCGGACCGCGTTGCGAGTACGACACGCCAAAGAGCTCCTCAGCACCTCGGGCCTTCTTGTATACGAGATAGCGGCACAGGTGGGTTATGGCGATTACCGATCGTTCTCACGCGTCTTCCGCCGCGTGACCGGTGAGTCTCCAACCGAGTATCGTCAGAATCGGGCTTGAGCGAGGCTGCCGAAGTGTCAGCCGGGTAGGAG
This sequence comes from Spirochaetales bacterium, assembly GCA_028284845.1. Classification (GTDB taxonomy): domain Bacteria; phylum Spirochaetota; class Spirochaetia; order DSM-27196; family SLST01; genus SLST01. The sequence goes on along the minus strand of JANQQY010000662.1, from coordinate 7,321 downwards.
AACACGCGCTGTGGTTCCCTCCCCGGCGGATGCGGTGTACGACAATCCGTATGATTCGCCGAAGGTGAGTCTGAGCCGCGCATCAACGTTGTGGACCCCGAAACCTGAACCGTCCGAACGCACAGGAGTGTTGAGGATCGTCTTCGCCTTTTCTTCACTCATGCCTATTCCATCGTCCCGAACCGTGATTTCGACGTCTCCATTGATCCGCCGCGCGGTGAGGGCAATCGAACCGGATCTGTCCTGCCGCTCCAGTATGCCGTGAATAATCGAGTTCTCTACAAGCGGCTGAAGTGTGATTCGGACAATTCGAGCCTCTCGCGCCCATTGTGGGATATAGATCCCGAGCTGGATGGCATTGTCGAATCGTAGGTTCTGAATCCTGGCGTAGGTTTCGACATGCTCGAGCTCGTCGCCAACAGTAACGATAGGCTCACCTGCTCGTAGGCTCCTTCGGTAGAACGCAGACAGCAAATCGATTGTCGCTTCAATCTCACTCGTATTGCCTTGCGCCGCATTCCACTTAAGCATGTCAAGCGTGTTGTACAAGAAATGAGGGTTGATCTGAGACTGTAGCGCGAGCAGCTCCGCCGACTTGGCTTCTTGGCCTGACCGGAACTCGGCTTCAAGGGCGCCCCGAAGCCGTTCAACCAGTGCATTGAACTCGCGGTAGAGGGATGCAATCTCGTCATCACCCTGTACCTCGATCTGGACTGGTACTGAGTCTTCGGTGCTGTTCATCGCACGACTCAGAACTTCTATGCGCGATACATCGTACCGAGTGATACGAAACGCGAGCCAAATTGCCCCAAGCGTGACCAGGACAACAGCGAGCAAGACCTCAACACGCCAGCCGGCGATCGGAGCAATCCAGCTTTGAAGCGGAATCGTTGCCTCAACTGTAACGTCGAAAGGACCCACGTCAGATTGAAGCCGGATCCAATTGCGTGATCCAAGGACGATCGGATCGTCCGGGTTACTCTCCGTCGGGCTCCATCGGTCGGGCGGCTCGGCGTCAAGTCGAGACACGCTGGCAAACACTGTTCCGTCATCGGCCTGTAGCGAAACAGCCCCTGTCCCGCCGACGAGAGCCCTCGCGATCAGATCTTCAAGTGTCTGAACAAGGACGTCCGCAGTTACAATACCGACCGTGTCGCCGAACCGCTCCATCACGGTGATGCTTCTTCCGAACGACACGATATCGACCGGCTCCTCATGGTCCGGATAGACCTGACCCTGGACAAGTTGCACATGTGTTCGTTGCGAGTTGAGGATTGGGAACCATCCCGCGTCCGACGCACCATCAAGACTGAGAAAGTTGATGCGCTCGTTCGAGTAGACACGACCGGGCGGTACGAAGAGACGGATACGATAGATGTCGCGGTTCGACTCCTCAGCTGATCGTATAAATGCGCGTAGGTATTCCAGATCTTCCATCTGTTGTGTGATTGGGTAGATGCTGGAATCGGCGTTTAGAGCACTCAGGAGACGAGAGTCAAGAAAGACACGCTCGTTTGCAGACAGGATACTTGATAGGCGGGCCTCCGCTTCTTTGGTTACCAATCGCATCGCGTCGACAGCGGATTTCGTCACTGCAGATCGCATTGCGCCCATCGCGCGTAGCTGTGCAAAGATCGACAGGAGAATCGACGGAATCAGTATCAGGGCTACGAATGCAATGATGATCCGGCGCCTGAAACTTAGCTGCTCAAGCATGACACAAGACTATATCGATCTCGTATTCATTCGATAGGTCTTAGGAATCCTCACCGCAGGCTGGAATGCCTCTACTCCACGCGGAACAGGGCAAAGCCGTCGTAGCCCTTGCTTCCAACCGTCTGAAGCGCAGTCGCTGAGACCGACGGTTCCCTACCTGCGACGGATAGGAGCGTCCGGACTCCCACCACGTTCGGGTCTGCACTCGAATCGTCCACGACTCGCCCGCCACGAACTACGTTGTCGCATACGATCAGACTTCCGCTCCGTGTCAATCTGAGTGCCCACTCGAAGTAGGCCGGCATGTTCGCTTTGTCTGCGTCGATGAACACCATATCGAATGGGTCGTGATCCTGCAGAGTCGGAAGAGATTCGATTGCGGGACCAACAAGCACCTCCACTCGGGGTGATCCGGATGTGGCCGAGTCGAATCCTGCGGCCCGTAGATTCTTCCGAGCGACCTCTGCGTGCCTGGGTTCAAGTTCGAGTGAGAGGAGAACGCCGTCGGCCGGCAATGCTCGGGCCATGCAGATCGCGCTGTAGCCTCCCAGGGTCCCTATCTCCAGTACTCGTCGAGCGCCTATCATGTGAACTGTCGTCTGAAGGAATGATCCTTGCATCCGAGACACCTGTATTTCGGGTAGACCTGCATCAATGCTTCGGCTGATCGCTTGCGAGAGGACTGAATCCTCGTCTAGTAAGCTCGATTCCAGGAAGTGATCCACCTTGGACCAGAGCCGCTCGCGGCCATGCGAACGTCTCATCCGCAGAAAGACAAAGACAAACGCCGCGAGAAGGGCCAGCCGAATGCCGATGCTCAACCACAAGCCGACTGAGTCACCAACGGCGGCCGGTGCCAGTATCGCTACGGCGCCCACGAGCAATATGGGCATCATCCTGTCTCGATTCATATGACCTCTCCGATTAGTCGTTGCGGCAGGCCAGAATCGCCTCCGCGTTCTCTACGCAAAAGGAAGGGCGACCTTTTGGTCGCCCTGTTCAAACACCCTTCGGTGTCAATTGGCCAATGAGCTTGGCCGGCCTCGCACTAGCGCCCCAGCGCATGAAGCATTGGGGCCCCTGTCGCCCCAAAGCTTCTGCATTGGGACTCCTAACGCCCCAAAGCGGCCTTCATCAACCCCGGGATTTCGTCGGGTTTGTCGGCTACTTTGACGCCGGCGTCTTCGAATGCGGCGACTTTCGCCTGCGGGGTTCCCTTGCCGCCTGAGATAATGGCGCCTGCGTGGCCCATTCGCTTGCCCGGAGGCGCCGTTCGGCCGGAAATAAATGCGACCACGGGCTTTGACATCTTCTCTTTGACAAAGGCGGCAGCGCGCTCCTCGTCCTCGCCACCGATTTCTCCAATCACAACGACACCCGCAGTGCCGGGGTCGGCCTCAAAGAGTTCAAGCAGATCGGTGAAGGTGGTGCCGATGATCGGATCGCCGCCGATGCCTACGCAGGTCGATTGGCCCATTCCGTTCACCGTCAGGTTGTAGACGACCTCGTAGGTCAGCGTTCCACTCCGGCTGATGACGCCGATGTCGCCTTCCTTGTGAATCTTGTAGGGCATGATCCCGATCTTGCACTTGCCGGGGGAGATGAGGCCGGGACAGTTGGGTCCGATCAGTCTTAATCCCTTCTCCTTCACGTAGCGATAGTTCTCCACCATCTCCAGGACCGGCATGCCCTCTGTGATGCATATGATCAACGGGACGCCTGCGTCCGCTGCTTCCTTGATTGCGCCGGTCGCGAACTTGGGCGGAACAAAGATGACCGTCACATCTACGCGATGTTCCTGCTGCGCCTCCTGAACGCTCGAGTAGATCGGGATGTCATCGAGCTTCTGACCGCCCTTCCCAGGAGTGACTCCGGCGACGATTTTTGTGCCGTCGGCGACCATCTGCCGTGCGTGAAAGCTTCCATCGCGGCCGGTCGCGCCCTGAACAATTACGTTTGTCGTCTCGTCAATAAGTATGCTCATAGAGGTCTCCTTGCAGTATTACCTATGCTGATGCAGCTTTAGCAGCATCGACGACCTTTTCTACCGCGTCACCAAGCGCCGAGAACGATTCCAGGCCCGCACCCTTCAGGATCGCGATGCCCTCTTCGTCATTGGTTCCAATCAGCCGAATGACCATGGGCAGATCGATGCTGATCTGCTTCATCGCCTCGAGGATGCCGTTCGCAATGTCGTCGCAGCGAGTGATTCCGCCGAAGATATTGATCAAGATCGCTTTCACCTTTGGATTGCCGGTTATGATCTTGAGCGCATCAACGACTTTCTGCGGGTTCGAGCTGCCACCAACATCTAGGAAATTCGCGGGATCACCGCCGTAGAGCTTGATGATGTCCATCGTGGCCATCGCTAGCCCGGCGCCGTTCACCATGCATCCGATGTAGCCGTCCATGCTCACGAACGAGAGGCCGGCTGCCTTTGCGGCAGTCTCGTCGGCACTCAGTTCCTCCGGGTTTCGCATCTCCTCCACTTCGGTGTGCTTGAAGACTGCGTTGTCGTCGAAGTTGACCTTCGCGTCCAGAGCCATGAGCACATTCTCGTCGCCGCCATTCGGGTTGGGGCAGAGGGCGTACGGATTGATCTCGACGAGCGAGCAGTCTTTCTCTTGGAAGATCTTGTAGAGTTTCTCCACGACCTCCTTCGCCTGCTCGACGAGTGAGGGGGTCTCGAACACTTCGGTGAGACATCGCGTGAGGCCGTTGTCGTCAATACCGTCTGTCGGGTGAATGGGGAATCGAATGATCTCCTCGGGCCGATTCACGGCAAGATCTTCAATGTCGACACCGCCTGCCTTGCTCATCATGAGAAGCAGATTCTTGTCGTTTCGATTGACGGTGATCGACATGTAGTACTCGCGGAGGATCTCGCTCGCCGGCGTGATCATCACCTTCTCAACCGGAATGCCCTTGATCGTCAGTGCAAGGATCTCCTTCGCGCGCGCTTCGGCCTCTTCCGGGGTCTTGGCGAGCTTCACTCCGCCGGCCTTTCCGCGCCCGCCGACGAGTACCTGAGCCTTGACTACCACCGTCGTGCCCATGCGCTGCGCTGCTGCACGTGCCGCTTCCGGCGTGCTCACGATCTCTTGATCGTTCACCGGAATGCCGTACTCCTTGAATACCTCTTTGCCCTGATACTCGTGTATGTTCACGCTGATGCGCCTCCGTCGTTGATCGTCTCGCCGCGTTCCTCGCGGAGTTTCTTGATCTTCTGCTTCGTCAGATTAATCATCTTTGTGACTTTGATCTCGCGAGGACAGACGCGCGTACACTGGAAGTGGTTTTCACACGCCCAGACCCCATCCGGCTGATCAAGGATGTCCAGCCTCGACTCGAGGCCACTCTCACGACTGTCAAAGACGAATCGGCTCGCTTGGACGATCGCGGCCGGACCGACGAAGTTGGGGTTCTTGTCCAGGACGGGGCAGGCGGAGTAGCAGGCGCCACAGAGGATACACTTGGTGGGGTCGTCGAAGGCTTGCCGCTCAGCGACCGTTTGCTGGTATTCCTTCACGGGAGCAGGTTTTGTCTCATCCGGAATAAAGAACGGTTTCACGCTCTTATAGTTCTCGAAGAACGTGTCCTGCTTCACCATCAGATCTCGCTGGACCTCCATATGACGCGCAGGCTCGATCTTGATGGTGGCACCATCTTCGCCCGCGACATCCTGAATGAGCGTCTTGCAGGCGAGCGCCTCCGTGTCGTTGATGACCATCGCATCCGAACCGCATACGCCGTGGGCGCAGCTGCGGCGAAAGGCGAGTGATCCATCGACGTTTCGCTTGATGTCCGTGAGAGCGTCGAGCACTCGGTCCGTCGGCTCCACCTCCACGTTGTAGCTCTTTACGTGCGGCTCAGAATCGGTCTCCGGATTGAATCGCTGAATCTCCAAGGTAACTTTCACTTCAACTCCTTCACTGGCGCCATCAGGCGCAAGGTATCTGACGCGCGCCCCGCGGCGCAGAGGTTCTCTAGTAGACTCTCGGCTTTGGTTCCCAGACCGACGTGTCCACTTCCTTGTAGTCAATGGACACCGTGTCGCCGTCGAGTGTGGCCAGGGTGTGCTTCAGCCAGTTCGGATCGTCTCGCTCGGGGAAGTCCTCGCGGCTGTGGGCCCCGCGGCTCTCCTTCCGGTTGAGCGCGCTCGCGGCTGTGAGAAGCGAGAGGTCGAGCAGGTTCTCGAGCTCGAGGATTCCCAGAATCTCAGAGTTGAACTTCGCGTTTGTGTCTTCGGCGCGAACATCCCTGAACTTCTCGCGCAGTGCCTGCATCTCATCAACGGCCTCGGCCATGGGTGATTCGTTTCGGTAGACACCAACCTTCGCCATCATCGAGTCCTGCATCTCTGTATAGAACGGACCGACGTGAGGTCCCGTGCTGCCGTCGCGCAACCGTTCGAGTTTCTTGATTGCCGCTTCCTCTGCACCGTTTGGAATGGCCGGCATCGAGGCACCCTTCACATACTCGGCGACATGCATGCCAGCTCTCCGGCCAAACACGACAAGATCGACAAGGCTGTTCGTTCCGAGTCGGTTCGCGCCGTGCACACTCACGCAGGCGCATTCACCGGCTGCGTAGAGACCCTCGTAGGTGACCGCTCCGGTGGTCACCTGGCCGTCCACGTTTGTCGGAATTCCTCCCATTGCGTAGTGCGCGGTCGGCTGGACCGGCATCGGCTTCTCCGCCGGGTCAACGGCGAGGTAGGTCTTACAGAAGTCTGCGATATCAGGAATCTTCGCGTAGACGGTCTCGCGTCCAAGATGGGTGGCGTCGAGCATGACCTAGTCATCGATCTTCTTGTCGCCGCGAATGCCCTTTCCTTTTGCTATCTCGGTCATGATCGCACGGCTCACCATGTCGCGTGGCGCGAGGTCGAGCATCGTGGGGGCGTACTCCTCCATGAACCGTTCACCGTCGCTATTGCGAAGGATTCCGCCCTCGCCGCGAACGCCCTCTGTGATGAGGATGCCCATGCCCTTGATCCCGGTTGGGTGGAACTGGAAGAACTCCATGTCCATCATCGGAATGCCGGCCCGAGCGAGCAGGGCAGGGCCGTCGCCGGTGTTCGCGTACGCGTTCGACGTGATCTTGAACATCCGTCCAAATCCGCCGGTGGCAAAAAGCACGGCCTTCGCCTGAAAGAGATGCATCTCGCCGGTTGCCAGCTCGAGAGCGATCAGACCGGCAACGCGGGTTCCGTCCATGATGATGTCGATGGCTTGGAACTCGTCGTAGAAGCTGACGTCGTTCTTGATGCACTGCTGATAGAGCGTCTGAAGGATCATGTGACCGGTTCGGTCGGCCGCGTAGCAGCTTCTACGAACAGCGGCCTCGCCGAAGTTTCGCGTGTGCCCGCCAAACCGGCGCTGAGCGATCTTGCCTTCATCTGTTCTGCTGAAGGGAAGGCCTCGGTTTTCAAGATCGTAGACCGCTCGCACGGCGTCCTCGGCAAGGATCTGAGCTGCTTTCTGGTCAACGAGATAGTCGCCGCCCTTCACCGTGTCAAAGGCGTGCCACTCCGGCTTGTCCTCTTCCATATTGCCCAGAGCGGCGCCAATTCCGCCCTGAGCCGCACCTGTGTGGCTACGAC
>JANQQY010000661.1 GCA_028284845.1 Spirochaetales bacterium | reverse complement strand
TCAGACGCATGACCGGAACTACGCCATCGGAGTTTCGGAATCGGGTGACCGGTTCTCCGGGCACTCCCTAGTCCGCGATGGCAGGCTCCTCTACGAGTCCCGGGCGGTACGACACGGTGACCGTCGTCCCATCTCCCAGCGCCGATTCAATCGTGAGCGAGGCGCCCGGGTCATAGAGCTGGACGCGGCGAACCGTATTCACGATGCCAAGATGATCGCGCGCCTCGTCGTCGAGCGTCGCCGCCTTCTGGCGGATCGCCTGTGCGTCCGTCTCGGACATACCGACGCCGGTATCCGCCACCGACACGACGCACACCCCATCGTCCGACCCCTCGACCCGAATCTTGACCGATCCCCCTTCTCGGCGCGGCTCAATCCCATGGATGAGTGAGTTTTCAACCAGCGGCTGAATGGTCAGGCTCGGGATCGATCCTGAGAGGGCAAGCGAATCGGCATCGATCGAATAGCGAAGCCTGGTGCCGAACCGTTGCTTCTGGATAAACAGGTAGGCTCGAACGATCTCCAGTTCGCGCTCAACGGTTACGACACTGCTCATGCTTCGAAGGTTGAAGCGGAGAAATCGAGAGAAGGTACTGAGAAGCCTCTCGGTCTCCGTCGCGTTCTCTATTCGCGCCAGGGAGGTGATGGTGTTGAGCGTATTGAAAAGAAAGTGCGGATTGATCTGTGACTGGAGTAGCTCAAGTTCGGCCTGCTTGAGAGACTGCTCCATCGCAAGGTTCGACCGTTCCAGAGCGTTCTTCTGGTGGAGCACCTCGATCGAGCGTCCGATCTCAGTGGCCATCTCGACAAAGGTGTCGCTGAGTGTCTGTAACTCGTCGTTGCCACTGCTGGTGAGCGCCGTAACACGATAGTCGTGCGCCGCGATCTGTCGTCCCTGCTCAACGAGTTGACGGATCGGTTCAGAAATCGATTGAGCTTGTCGGATCACGAAGTGGACAAGCAGCACGATCGCGGCGCCAAAGAGCGCGAAGAAGACAACCCAATTGGTCCGCAGTCCCCTCCGATAGAGGTCGTACGCTGATTGTGTATGGTTCATCTGCCGAAAGAGCAGATCGGTGAGGGCTGAGGCGATGCGATTCTTTAGGTCTCTCAGGTCGTAGAGCTGGTCGAATCGGGCGAACCGCTCGTCTTCCCCGGCCACCACTTGGCGGATCAGCGCTTCACCGGCCTCCTCGTACCAGACCAGCTGATTGTTGATCTCCTGGTAGGAGTACAAGAGCTCAACATCTTTCTGATCGCTGCTCGCCGCCCTCACCGTTGGTTCGAACGCTTCGAGCCGGGAGGATAGATCGGCGACTGCCGCGCGATAGGGGCCAAGGTAGGCGGAGTCGTCGTAGTTGACGAAGTTCGCAATAAACTGATGTGCCGCATTGAGTTCGGACGAGATACGGACGAGCTCTGTCGGTCCGTAGACCAGATCGTCGGTTCTGCTGGAGAAGGAGTAGACCGAGATCACAACTGCGACAGATAGAACCACAAGTGCGCCCATCGCGAGGATGTAGTTCCACAGAAGCTGGGACCGAATCGTCTTGAAGGTCACGATGGGATTGTACATCGTCCGTTGCGCCACCGGAGTTCGCGAATGAG
>JANQQY010000660.1 GCA_028284845.1 Spirochaetales bacterium | reverse complement strand
GTCGTAGCCCCAGACTGCGCCCAGAAGCACATCACGATCAAGCACCTCGCCCCGATGTTGGACAAAGTACCGGAGCAGCTTGAACTCCTGCGTCGAAAGGACCACGGTGTCTGAATCGCCACGAAGCTCCTGGCGTCTCAGATCGAGGATGTACTCGCCTACTCGCTCCTCTGACTCGTCGCTCGTGAAGCGAACCGAGCGGCGCTGAAGAACCTCGATCCGGGCGATCAGCTCCGCCATCTCGAACGGCTTGGCCAGGTAGTCGTCGGCACCCATTCGGAGCCCAACGACCTTGTCGACTGTCTGATCCCGAGCCGTCAGCATCAGGATCGGTGTGGTGACTCCTGCCGCACGGAGATCGCGACAGACCGTGAGGCCGTCCATCCCGGGGAGCATGAGGTCGAGAACGATCACGCTCCACGACCCGCCGCGCGCTTGCGAGAAGCCCTCGCGCCCGTCGGCCGCCACGCCGACCACATAACCCTCGCTCTCGAGTCGGTCGCGGATTGTCATGGAAATTGCCGCCTCGTCCTCAATGATGAGGACGCTTGCCCCGCTACTCATCAGCAACCACCGGGAGAATGACTGTTACTGAGGTTCCTTCCCCAGGAGTGCTTTCGATCGAGAGCTGCCCGCCGTGTGCTCGCGCGATCCTTTCCGCGATATTGAGCCCGAGCCCGGTCCCCGGTACCTGCTGCTCCCGAGAGCGCGCGCCACGGTAGAAGGCTTCTGTCGCACGAGCGAGGTCGGCACGGCTAATGCCGTGTCCATCGTCACGCACAACAATCGTCGCAAAGCGTCGGTCGTCGGAACGGGCAGCATCAATGGTGACCTGAACATCGGCACCGTTGTGCAAGAAAGCGTTGTCCACCAGGTTTCCCAGGACCGATTGAAGCGCATCTGGATCGCCGCGAAGAATGATCTCCGGTTTGGGAAGGCGAACATGCAGCGAACCGGTGTTCACAGCCGGCCGGGCTGTAATCGCGGTGACGACCGTCCGCAAGTCGACTGATCCGCTTACAACAAGATTGCTCCCGTGAAGGCCGGCGTACCGGAGCGTCTGATCGATCATTCCTTTCAAGCGCTTGCCCTCATGGAGAAGGGAGGCACCATACTCTTTGACCCGACCCGTATCCGCAACTACGCCTTCGGCGAGGTTCTCGGCCGCAGCGTACATCGCCGCAAGCGGCGTGCGTAGTTCATGCGTCACACTGGCGACAAACTCAAGCTCCTTTCGCTGTTGCCGGACAGCCCGGACATAGAGCCGATAGAAGATAACCGTAAAGACGCCAAAGAGCAGCAAGACAACGCCGCTGACGGCCAGGTCTCGAACGAATTGCGCGTTCGCCGCTCGCTCGATCGTCCCGCGAGAGTGCCAGATCACAAGGTGGAGTCCTTCTCGGGGCTGTTGAATCTCCCGCGCTGCCACACCCTGCGAGCGAGCCTCAACGGGAAGGCCGCGAAGCTCGACCAACTCCTGAGCAAAATCGCGAAACGAGACGGCCGCGGGGCGATCACCATCGAGAATAAAGGGGCGCGTTGCGAGGGCTGGAAACGGCGTCAGCGGGACGTACTCCAGAGGCACGATCCGGGGAGCCGATCCAGAGGACGAAGGCTCGGCCCCGGGGAGCTCGAACGATGCCGCAGCGACCTCAATCGTCGAGTAGACGATTTGCTTGTCCGTCGCATCGTAGAGAGCACTCTGAAACTCCGGACCGGCAGGACCCAGGTGAGCCTCAACGAGATCGGGAATGTAGCTGTTGACGATGACGTCGGTGTCGAGTTGGACGGCTACGACTTCGTCGCCTGCGACATAGATCGTACCCTCCTTGACCGCAACATCGGTTCGCTCCACGAACTCAACCGAGGCAACGATATCAGTGTCAGCTGCCAGCTCACTCCACGTGATGCTAAGCGCCTCGGCATCTGCGCCGGATCGGCTCAGAGCGAAAATGCCGGAGAGCTCGAGCAGGATCTCATTTCGTATTTGCCTGGAAGCGGTCGCAGCCACTCTCTCGATTCGTGTTGCCTCCGCGCGCGCCGCACCGCGAAGAACATGAACCTGATAGACAGCCGCTACGGGCAAGATCCCAAGAACGACAATCAGTAGGATGGTGGCGATCCGCTCCTTTGTGGCCTGCACGTCAGTAGCATACTTCAGGATTTCCTATGACGCGCGGGAATTGCACGAGCCGTCCACGGTTTTACGGTCTTTACAATTGAGGTGGCGAACGGCTCGTAGTTTTACCTGCGATTAACTTCGAATCAGCGGACTCCCGCTACCCTTCAGGTACCTGGAGGTTGGCATGTCCGAAAATCAGCTACGCCCCGTACGGAAGGATGTCGCGGGTAGCATACCATCGAAGAAGGCATCCCCCATCGTGCAGACCGGCCGCGTGCGTCGTGCCGGGAGCCGGCGACAGGGCACAATCGCGATCTTTGTCCTCATTGTGATCGGCGCTCTGATCGCCGCGGGTTACTTCATGTTCGTGCCGCGGGACGAATCGGTCGTCCTCACCGAGTACGATTCCGCGATCGCGAGGATCGAGACCCTTCAAGAGACGGTTGAGATCGCCGGCACGGTGACCGCTCGGAGCAATGCGACCGTCACCTCCCCCGAACAGGGGTTTATGGACCTCCTTTTTGTGGCGGAAGGCGACTGGGTCAACGAGAGTGATCTTGTTGCGCGTATCAACGCCGAATCGCTCGAGAGCAGTCGGGTTGCACTCCAGCGGGTCCTGGAGCGAGATCAACGCGAGTACGATCGGTTCTTGCTACAACACGAGTACACAATGAGAAGCCTCAGCCGCGAGCGCGACAACCTCCTGGACGATCTTGCAGACGCGCAGGACGAGCTTGCAGCTGAACGTGAATTGCTCGAAATCGGTAGCAGCACCGCAGCGGAGGTATCTGCGGCGGAGGCCGTGGTCAGCGACATTGAGGACAGCATAGAAGACCATGACGCGACGGTTGAAGAGACCGTAGCACTTCACGAGCTTTCGGCCGAAAACTACGAGGACGACATCGCGAGCTCGCGTGAGGAGCTTGAGGAAATCGATGAACGACTCGCCGATACCCGTGTGACAGCGCCCATCTCGGGACGGGTTGTGTCGCTCGCATCTGTTGCGACGACCTCCGGAGAGCTCATATCGCAGTTCGCAACGCTCCTTGAGATCTCGGACACAACCGACCCGGTTATCCTGAGCGAGATTGAGGAACAGTATGTGCCGTCAATCACAATCGGGCAGCCGGTCGCAGCCGACGTTGCGGGCGTCAGGTATCTCGCGGAGATCGAACGGATTGGGCAGGTGGCATCCACTGCGGCGAGCGGTGGGACTCCCACCGTCGAGATCGACGTCATGATACCGGAGGTCGGCGAATTACTCCCGGGAACGTCGGCGCTCCTCGAAGTGCTGGTGGGCGAAGTCCCGGAGGCCATTGTCCTTCCGCGAGGTCCCTATCTGACATCGGGTAACCGGCGATATCTCTTTGTGATCGATGGAGATACTGCACGACGCGTCGAGGTTACCTATGGGGAGATAACGGATGACCTCGTGCAAATCACCAACGGCATCGAGCCGGGAGACCGGGTCATCACCAGCAGCTATCAAGCATTTGTCGACCAAACCACAATCACCTTGGGAGGAGCAGAATGATCACATTGGAAAGAATAGCAAAGACCTACGACCTTGGATCCGCGACCGTTGAGGCGCTCGTGCAGGTAGACCTGAGTATAGAGCGCGGCGAGTTCGTCACCGTCATGGGCCCTTCCGGTTCCGGTAAGTCGACGCTCCTGCACATCCTGGGAATCCTGGACACCGCAGATGCCGGCATCTATACGCTGGAGGGCCACGACCTGACAACGCTTGGAGACAGGGAGTTGTCACGAATCAGAAACGAGCATTTTGGATTTGTCTTTCAGAGCTTCAACCTGTTCAACGAATTCTCGGCATTGGAGAACGTGATGTTCCCGCTGATGTATGCCGGAATGCGCGGGCCGGAACGCCGCGACCGTGCAGAGGAGCTTCTGAGTTCGGTTGGACTCGACCATCGCATGGGACACTACCCCAACATGCTCTCCGGCGGGGAACAGCAACGCGTCGCGATCGCCCGTGCTCTCGCGAACGACCCAACGTTGATCCTGGCGGACGAGCCCACCGGCAATCTTCCCAGCGAAAAGGGCGAGGAGATCCTGACGATCCTGGAGAGCCTCAATCGTGATGGCGTGACGATCGTGATGGTTACGCATGATGACGAGCTGGGCCAACGCGGGAGTCGCTGCGTCCGCCTACGTGACGGCCGGATCGAGAGCGACACAAGGAAAGCCGCATGAGTCTATTCGATCGACTTAAAACGAGCCTACGATACATCCGCGGAAGGCTGGTCGAGTCAATACTCATCGTGGCGGCAATTGCGGTAGGCGTCGCTCTTGTGGCGGCGATGGCGGCGTTCTGGGGCGATTACAATCGGCAGACTGAGTTCCTCCTGAACGACCCCGCCTACCGCGAAGTCGTTGTCGAGGTCGTTGGGACCGAGAGAGATCTCGACGAGGCGGTAGCCGAATACGATCCTGAGACCGCGGAGACGGTTCAGCTTGGGCTGGACGAACTGACCCTGGCAATGCGGAGCGTCTCCGCTGCTCAGTACGCCTATCTCGCCGACAGGACTCGGTTACAGGCAGGCGTCTCAGAACGACTACAAAATGCGATCGCGCAGGGAAGGTTCGGAGGACAAGGCGCGGGTGTGCCTCCAGCGGGCACGGCGGGAGCACTAGCGGCCCCTGCCGCCGAGGCACTAGGTGGCGACGATACGAACGACTCAGACTCCGCTCCAGACGCCGGACAGATCGTCGAGGCGCAACCTCTCCCACGCGAAGACGCCGGCGAAGAAGAGTCCGAAGTCGAACGAGGCGAGGAAGATGACACAGACGAGAGAGCGATCGACGCCGCGGAAGCGAGTAGAGATCGGAATCAAGCCGCATCACCTGCGCCCTCGGGCGGTGGACGAGGACAGTTCGATGGCGCCGGGGGCTTCAATCTCGAACAGCTTCTCGCAGGTAGCGAGGATGTCATAACGGAGTTCCCGGTCGACTGGATTGCCACCATCAGTGGAACGGAACAGCTGTTCGCGGCGTACGGCCTGGAGGCGGATCAGGGTTCGCTCTTCACGGATGAAGACGTTGAGGGCGGTAACGCCGTTATGGTGTTGGGTAGCGATCTCGCCGGGCGAATGTTTCCTGATGACGATCCAATCGGACAGCAGGGTCTTTTTGGTATCCGAACATACACCGTCGTGGGTGTGCTGCGGCCTTCAGAGATCCGCGACAACGAGACGGGTCTGATGATCAACGAAATGGCGTTCGTACCAAACTCGGACGCTCAGGTCTCATTCGGCGGCTTCACAATCGACTTCACTCAGGCATCCCAGACACTCCGGTTTGCCGTTGCAGACTCTCGCGATATCGAACGTGCCGTCTCGCAGATCGAGTCGTTCTTCGAGGCTGAGTATGGCCCTGGTGCGGTCGCAGTCAGCGCTCGAATCGAGGAAGCTGCGGAGGAGCGCGACCAGATTGGTCGTGTCTTGGTCGTCGTCCTCTTCCTGGCCGTGGCCGCCCTCTTCATCGCATCGATCAATCTGTTCAATCTGATGCTGATGCGAGTGATAAAGAGAACGAAGGACGTTGGGATCAGCCGCGCGATCGGGGCCTCGAAAGGATCGGTGTTCCGATCGTTCCTGAACGAATCGGCGCTTCTAAGCCTCATCGGCACGCTGATCGGCCTTGCAGTCTCGCCGCTGGTCTACCGGCTTCTCGCGTCATCGCTCGTTGTTTCGGCACAGGCACTCGACGGTGTGGGCTCCACATCAGGCATGGCCGGCAATTGGATCCTTCTTGTGGCCGGCGCAGCTGTCGCCGCCGGAATCAGCATCGTCTTTGGAGTCTGGCCCGCTCGCCAGGCGTCGCGAATCGATGCGTCGCTCGCAATCCGAACGGAGTAACAGATGTTCTCATCAATCAAGTCATTCGCTCACTACTTCAGTAGCTATCCTCTTCGTGGAGTGTTAACCATCCTCACCGTCGCGATTGGAGTAGCGGCTCTCACGATCACATTTAGCCTCAGCTTTGACGTCACAGACGCCCTCAACAAAACCCTCTGGTCGGATGGAGTGCGCATCGTGATCAAGAATGCCGAGGTACGCGAGGATGGCGAACTCGACCGGCAAGCGCCCGCCGTGTTCCGGGAGAACACCGCGGATCTCTTGGAGTCGGAGTACGAGAATCTTCGTGACGTTACCATCGTCTCGGACGGCCGGTGGCT
>JANQQY010000647.1 GCA_028284845.1 Spirochaetales bacterium | reverse complement strand
GACCCGGTGAGCTTCGACTACTTCACAAATGGATCACGGATTCGTCGCCGTGAGATCTCTCTCGTCTTTAATGCCATCGATTCCGTTGACGGACTCACGGAGATCCTCAATGCGCTCGCCGGATTCGGTGTGCGCGCCACCTTCTTCGTCAATGGTGAGTTCATCCGCAGACACCCCACGGCACTCGCTGAGATCGCCGATGCAGGTCACGAGGTTGGATCGCTCTTCTTCGCCTATTTTGATATGGCCGACCGACGCTACCGAATCACCGACGAGTTCATTCAGGAGGGTCTCTCACGCAACGAAGACGAGTACTTCCGGGCGACTGGGCGCGAGCTCTCTCTCCTCTGGCACGCGCCATTCTACTTCGTGAGTGACGAAATTCTGGAAGCCGCACGAGACGCGAACTACATTTACGTGGGGCGGGACGTCGATAGCCTCGATTGGGTACCCCGTCGCACGGACGAGGGGCTCAGTCAGCTCTACCGACCGGCGTCACAGCTCATCGAGCGGATCCTCGTTGAGAAGCAGCCGGGCTCGATCGTCTCGATGCAGGTGGGGACCGTGGACGCCACCCAAGGGGGGCGTGACGACTACCTGTTCCAGTATCTCGATATCCTCATTAACGGCTTACTTGCCCTGGGGTATGAGATAGTTCCTGTCTCAACGTTGATTGAAACGGCGAGGTAGCGGTAAACTCGGCGTCCCTGCGTGCCGATAACCAGAAGGGGAGGATTCATGTCCGTACGAGCCAATTCAGTCAGCGCTTACAAGGAAACGTCGGTACGAACCGCAAGCGGCGGCAAGATGATCATCATGCTGTACGACGGTGCGATTCGGAATATCGATGCGGCGATCAGCCACCTTGAAGCGGGGACGAAGCAGCTCGACCTTGTGAACACCAGTGTCGTCAAGGCTCAGGACATCATCACCGAACTGATGGTCTCCCTGGATATGGAGAAGGGTGGCGAGATCGCCGAGAAGCTCTTCGCGCTCTATCGTTTCTTCAGCAATCAGCTGATGGACGGGAACATCAAGAAGGATCCCGAGCCGTTGCGATCGGTGAAGACCATGATGAGCGATCTCCGAGGTGCATGGGCCCAGATCGAGAACACAACGAGTGTGAAGGGGCAGGCACCCACAGGCGTCAACATCGCGGGGTAGTATGCCAGCAGATCTTAGTCAGGAAGAACTCAACGACCGAATCGGCGTCCTTCGCAGATTCAAGGCGGCGCTGATTGCTCAGCGCGACCGGTTCCGCCGCTACCTGGATCTCCTTGAGACCGGTGCGGAGCCCGATGGCACGCCGCTCGACGATCTCGAGTTCCACGTTGAAATGGAGCGTTCGATCGTCCACGAGATCTCGACCTTTGAGAAGACAATCGAACCACTTGAGCACCTCTATCGCGCGCATGATCCTGAGGGAGCCGCGCAGATACCCGTCCTGCGAGAGGCGCTCCAGCGAACCCGGGACGAGGTCGTTCGCCGCACCACGGCGAACCAGGAAGTACTCCGAGCTCAGCTCGAGAACCTCCGCGAGGAGATTTCGGCGCTGAAGCTTGTCCGCGCGAAGGGCATTCGCCTTCCGGCGGCCGCGCGATCTGAACAGGCGCAGAGCGCTCGTCTGGTGGACGTTTCCGCATAGACCCGGAGTCGGGACACGGCGCCTGAGAATGGTGCGACGGTGGCGCGTGAGCTGTCGATTGCGCCATCCGCGTCCTGTGCTTTTTCGGCGAATGTGCATAGACATAGAATCCGACCCTTCCCAAGCCCTCTGTTTTCGTTTAAGTTGCAATAGATCCGCATAAATATGCGCATTTCACCTGGAGACTCTATGAAGACGATCGACGTGTCTGTGTTTGACGTACCGGCCGAACTCAAGGCCATCCTCGACTCCACCACCGTAATCCTTCCGGAGAGCCGTAGTCATCTGCTCGAGCTTGCGTTCTTTGAGCCGGATGCCGACACCGTGGAGGTCGCGTACGAGGTTCCTGGTCGTGGGCGCGTCGTTGAGGCAACCGTCTCTCGGTGCAAAAACGGCGCCGCCGTGAACTACGTTGAGCCCTACATGCGACGTCGCGATCCGGACGCCATGCTCATTGCCGACGATCTCCCAACCGACAAAAAGCGATTCTCCGAGCGATTCGAGGGCGACTTTAGTCCAATCCGGACGGAGACGTTTGAGTGGCTCTCCGCGCAGGAGCAGTTGATCGTGATGCCGTTCCGGTCCGGCGACAAGCAGGGTGGATGTCCTACGATCATCGTTGCTCCGGCAAATGCGGGCTTCTTTGTCGCCGGGCTTGCCGATCTTCAAGGCTTTATCCCGGCTGCCGAGATCCCGTCGGGCTACAAGCCGGAGGCCGCGATCTACCTCGCCCCATCCTTTCGGCACACGCACTTTGGCGGCAAGCAAGTTGTTATCCACAATCGGCTTCCCGGAATGCACGAGCTCTTCAGCTACAACCTCTATCCCGGACCGAGTGCAAAGAAGGGTGTCTACGGCATTCTCCTCAACATAGGAGAGCAGGAGGGGTGGACGACCCTACATA
Source organism: Spirochaetales bacterium (assembly GCA_028284845.1). GTDB lineage: Bacteria > Spirochaetota > Spirochaetia > DSM-27196 > SLST01 > SLST01. The sequence continues at coordinate 948 of JANQQY010000647.1, read as the reverse complement.
GCTCCGCTGTCCGGCTGATTACACCGTACGACAACGAGTTTGTCATCATGCACGAGGGTGCAAGTGGCGGCGGGAAGAGCGAGATGACCCAGGCGATGCATCGCGAGCCCGACGGTCGTATCAAGCTTGGCGAGGATATCGTTACCGGAGAGAAGCTTTTTCTTGATCTGCTCGACACCTGCGAGCTTCACCCCATTACAGACGATATGGCGCTTGCGCACCCGAGCATCCAGAAGAACTCCCAACGGCTCGTAATCGAGGATGCTGAAGCCGGCTGGTTCCTCCGAGTTGACCACCTCAAAGAGTACGGCACCGAGCCGTTCCTCGAGAAGCTCTGTATCGATCCACCGGAACCTCTGATCTTCCTCAATATCGATGGAAAGCCCGGATCGACCGTGCTTCTCTGGGAGCACATCATGGACGCGCCGGACAAGCCGTGTCCCAATCCGCGGGTCATCATGCCTCGGCACTTCATCGACAACACGGTGAACGAGCCCACGCAGGTCGACGTTCGCAGCTTCGGCGTCCGGACCCCTCCGTGCACGCGGGAAAAGCCAAACTACGGCATCATCGGGATGCTTCACGTGCTCCCGCCCTCGCTCGCGTGGCTCTGGCGCCTCGTGGCTCCGCGTGGCCATTCGAACCCGAGTATCGTCACCAAGGAAGGTCTCTCGAGTGAAGGAGTCGGGAGCTACTGGCCGTTCGCCACAGGGACCAAGGTTCGACATGCCAACCTGCTGCTGGAGCTGATCCAGAACACTCCGGGAACACGCTACGTTCTCATCCCGAATCAGCACATTGGCGCCTACAAGGTCGGGTTTATGGGCGAATGGGTCTCTCGGGAATGGATGGCACGGCGCGGAAGTGTTCGTTTTAGACCCGGGCAGCTCAACGAAGCCCGCTGCCCCTTGCTCGGCTACAGCTTGCCGTCGCTTCGTGTGAACGGTC
>JANQQY010000605.1 GCA_028284845.1 Spirochaetales bacterium | reverse complement strand
GAGATGTACATCATCCAGAAGGGCTCGGTGAAGATCACCAAGATCGTGAACGACAACGAGGTACTGCTCGCCGTCCTGAAATCAGGCGATATGTTCGGTGAGATGTCGCTCATTGAGAACCGCCCGCGTTCCGCCTCTGCAATCGCGTTTGAAGATGCGACGCTTCTTGCGGTGAACCGAGAGAACTTCAAGGGAATGGTCTCAAGCCAGGCGCAGATCATCGCGCGGCTCACTACGACGCTTGCCGAGCGCATCTGGTTCGTCTACCGGCAGTTGGCGAACACACTGCTCTCGAACAAGCTGGGTCGGCTCTACGACATGCTTCTCATCCAGCTCGAACGAGCGCGGGTAGGCATTCGGGCAGGGGAGGCCTACACCTTCGACTTTGGCATCAAGGAGCTGATCAACATGGTCGGACTCCCCATGAGCGAAGGCCAGCAGCTCGCGCGCGAGATGCTCAAGAACTCGAAGATCAAGCAGAACGAAAATCGAGTCTATACCTCGGATCTCGAAGAGATCGACAAGCTCGCGAAGTACTATCGCAATCTTGAGCGAATCGAAAAGAAGCGCCGCGAGGGGCGTCGCGTCGGCTAATGCTCTTTGTTCTTGGTGAGGCCCTCGAACCGCTCTTTGGGCCCTTTCGTCTCCTCACATCGCGACTGTTTCTCATCGTAGCGGGAACGACCGCCGGGTTCGTCGTGAGCTTTCTTGCCATCCCGCGCGCGTTCGGCTGGCTGCCGTCCGATCGCGGGCGCACCTTCGCTGTGGGCGGTGAGGTCGCAAAGGGAAAGCCGACCGGTGCGGGCGTGGTTTTTGTCTCTGTGTTCACCTTTGTCGCCCTTATGGTCGTGCCCTGGGGCTGGGAGCAGTTTGGGGTCCTCGTCCTGACCTACGCTGCGATGCTTACCGGCTACTTTGATGATCGAAGTGAGAAGCCGTGGAGTGAGTACGTGAAGGGTGGGCTTGATCTATTGATCAGCGCTATCGCGGCGATCCTCCTGTTCAGGTCTCACGACACAATTTGGTTTCCCTTTGCGACCTCGCCCATCGCCGTCAGCGTCTTTGTCTACGTCCCGGTTGCGACGATCCTCATCTGGGTGAGTATCAACAGCACCAATTGTACCGACGGAGTAGACGGGCTCTCGAGTACCCTTGTCCTCATTGCGCTGATCAGCCTTGGCGGGTTTTTGTACCTGGTGGTCGGCGATGTCGAGATGTCGGGCTACTTGCTCGTGCCGCACTATCCCGAGTCCGCAGATTGGGCGATCATGCTCTTTACGCTCGTGGGCGCGCTTGCCGCCTATCTCTGGTTTAACGCCCATCCATCGATCGTTCTCATGGGCGACGCTGGTTCTCGTGCGCTGGGATTTATGATTGGCGTTGCGATCCTCCTGACCGGCAACCCCTTTATGATCTTGCTCTCTTCAACCGTCATCGTTGTCAACGGCGGCACCGGGCTCATCAAAGTGGCTCTCCTCCGATTCGCAAAGGTCAGAGTGTTCCACTCGATCCGGTTCCCGCTGCACGATCACTATCGGCACACTCGGAACTGGTCGAACTCGCAGGTCCTCGTCCGATTCGCCTTGATTCAGATTCTGATTGTGATTGCCATGTTCGGGATCTTTATCAAGGTTCGATAGTCGACGCGAGCGCCTCCACCGCCGCCCTCTCGACCCCAAGTCCGCGACGGTAGCGTTCGTGGAACGCCTCGAACCCTGAGACGTCTTCCGGAGAGGGCGCAACGGTCTCCTTCGCGCTCTCTGCGAATGCGCCGTCGAGGAAGTCGGGCAGCGTTACGCTGCGTTCGGCCCGGATCGCGAACTCCGCAAGGAGAGCCATCCCCCATGCGCCACCTTCGCCCGCTGTCTCCATCACGCTTACGGGGGTCTTTGTCGCGGCCGCCATGAGTCGTTGCCCAACGCCCTTCGTCTTGAAGTACCCGCCGTGCCCAACGATCTCTTCGACCTCGACACCTTCCTCGCCGGTGAGGATATCGAGTCCCGAGCGCAATGCTCCAAGCGCCGTCATCAGGTGGAGGCGTATGAACTCGGGAAGCCGAAGCGGGACCGATGGATCGCGTGCAAAGAGGGGGCGCCCTTCAGTGAACCCGGTGATGTGTTCCCCGGATACGTATCCGAATGCAAGCATTCCGGCGACCGCGGGGTTGGCCTTGAGCGCGAGCGGCATCAGCCGGCCGTAGAGCTCGTCCATGCTGACCTCGTGGCCGAGTGCGGAGGCGGCCTCAGCGAAGAGAGCCATCCAGGCGTCGAAGTCTGATGTGCAGTTATTCGAGTGCGCCATCGCGACAGGCGAGCCGTCCGGCGTAAGGACGAGGTCGATCTCCTCGTGGACCCGGGAGAGCGGCTTCTCAAGGACGAGCATCGCGAATACAGAGGTCCCGGCAGAGACATTTCCAGTCCGTGGTCGTACCGCGTTTGTCGCGACCATTCCGGTGCCGGCGTCGCCCTCCGGCGGGCACATCGGCGTTCCCGCAGAGAGCTTCCCGGTTGGATCGAGGATGCGCGCACCTTCCTCCGTGAGCGAACCGGCCGGCTCTCCTGCGGCGAGGACGGTTGGAAGAATTTCGGCAAGCCGCCACGGAAGCTCGTTGTCTCGGACGAGCTCCTCAAAGGCGTCCAGTGCCGCTGCGCTGAATGTCAGCGTCGCGGGATCGACCGGAAACATTCCTGATGCCTCGTCGATGCCCATCGCGTGCCGACCGGTGAGTCGCGTGTGGAGATACCCAGCGATTGTCGTCAGTCGCGCGATTCTGGTTACGTGTTCCTCGCCCGCAAGAATGGCCTGGTAGAGGTGGGCGACCGACCAGCGCTGGGCGATCGGCGAAGCGAGCCGCTCGGTGAGGGTCGCGGCTGCCTCCTCGGTCATGTTGTTTCTCCAGGTCCGGAACGGGACGAGGAGATCTCCTTCCGAGTCGACAGCGACGTAGCCGTGCATCATGCCGCTGATTCCGAGCGAGGCGAGGGCGGTGAGCTCACACCCATACTCCCTCGTGACGCTCTCACGGAGTGAAGAGAAACAGCCGGCAACACCCTCCAGGACGTCTTTGATGCTGTAGGTCCAGATCCCGTTCTCGAGCCTGTTCTCCCAACTGTGTGAACCGTCGGCCAAGGGTGCGCCGCCCGGGGCAATAAGGCTCGCCTTGATCCGAGTCGAGCCGAGTTCGATCCCCAGGATGGCGGATCCGCTCTTGATGACTTCTTTCGCGTCCATGCTGCTCTCCTATGGCTGGCCGTAGTAGGCGTCCGGTCCGTGTTTTCGTTCAAAGTGCTTGGCGGCGAGTTCCGCCGGAATTGGGGTCGCGTTTGGCGCGATCGAAAGGACATTGAGTGCCA
>JANQQY010000584.1 GCA_028284845.1 Spirochaetales bacterium | reverse complement strand
GCTGATCTCCGCCGGCGAACAGCCGGTGGTCGAGATTGCCCCGCCAAGTGCGCGACTTGCGACCGCGGATGCCGCCGCCTCCTCCGCCTCGCTTGGTGAGAGTCTGGCGCTCGACCTTGGCATTCGACTAGCTGCGTCGGAACTCCTCACCGATCTCGGGCGCCGATCGGTCGTCGTGGTCTCCGACGGGCAGGTCGGTGAGCAAGCATTTGGCAGATACTCCCTGATCGAGACTGCAGAGCACCTTGAGAACAACCACATCACCCTTTCGGTCATCTACACAGAGGAGCGACGAAGCGAGGAGCTCGCCTACCTGGCGAGGGTCACCGGTGGTGAAGAGATCTACGTCTATGAGCCGCGAGGCGCCAGGGTCGTCGTTGAGGAACTCAAGGAGTCGGCGAGTGGCTCATACCTCCTCTCCTACAGGAGTGGCAATGACGTTGACTTTGGACGCCGTTACATCCCCATGGAGGTAGAAGCCTATCTTCTGGAGCGTAGCGGCCGAGATGAATCAGGCTACTACGGCCCGTTGGATTTCTGAGTGGGACTCCATCTTCGCCGGAAGGCAGACCAGAAGTGGGAAACGCTCTGCAATCAATGTGGTCTCTGTTGCTACGAGCGGACGATCACCGCGTCCGGTGTTCGAGTCGATCTCTCCCGCCCGTGTCCGTTTCTTGATCGTGAGGCAAGAACGTGTACCGTCTACGATCGACGTTTTGCCGTCGGTGCGCTCTGCAGCAAGGTCACACTCTTCCACGCGCTCCTCGGGAGACTCATGCCGCTGAGTTGTGGCTACGTGAGACACTATCGACGGCGGTTCCGTCGTGAGTGACTCCCGCGAAAGCACCGCCACGAAGGAGCGTGACGAGGTCAAGGAACCCGATCAATACCGAGTTCTCCTCCACAACGACGACTACACGACCATGGAGTTTGTCGTAGAAGTCCTTGTCATCGTGTTTCAGAAAGAGTTTGACGTAGCCCTTCAGCTGATGCTCGCCGTCCATCAAAAGGGGAGGGCCGATGTGGGGGTCTATACGTTCGACATTGCCAACACAAAAGTAGAGACCGTCCACCGCATGGCAGAAGAGCGAGAGTTTCCGTTGCGATGCACCATGGAGCGGGCGTAGACCTCCTACCCATACGGGTGGTCTCCTGGTTTGCCGATTCACGGGTCCGTGCCCATCTTAGTCGCGGAGGGTGAATGAACCTCAGCCAAGAAGTCAATGAAATACTCAGCTCGGCCTATCAGGAGGCCCGTCAACGAGAGCACGAATACCTCACTCCGGAGCATGTGCTCTATGCGGCGCTTCACTACGAATACCCGCGAGACGTGCTCGCCGAATGCGGTGCAGATCCAGACGAGATCCGGAGTGAGCTCGATCAGCACTTGAACGACAATGTGCCGCGCGCCGCTACCGGCGATCCGCAGCAGTCGCTCGGGTTTCAGAACGTCGTTGAGCGAGCGGTGTTCCATACTGAGAGCGCCTCGAAAGATGAAGTAGAAGTGGGAGACCTTCTTGTCAGCCTCTTTGACG
>JANQQY010000570.1 GCA_028284845.1 Spirochaetales bacterium | reverse complement strand
CATGCTTGAACCGCTTCGCAGGTGGCAGAAGATGCGCTTGAGGTCAAGACGACGTTTGGCGAAGTAGTGGACGGAGTGGGTCTGAGCGCTCAGGCGCGTACGGCAGTGTCGGCAGCGATAGCGTTGCACGGTGCCGTGGGCCACAGAGCGGTAGGTCCCGTCGCGAATGAGCCATGTAGGGGACGGAGCGAGTGCGTTTGGGCAACCAAGGTTCGAGCAGTGATGTGGACGTGGCATGTAACCACTGACACCGGAAACGGTTGTGGTGCTTCGTATCTCCACGGTGAGTGACACTACCGAAGTGTTCACCGCCAGCGGAACCTGAGTATATTGGGCGCATCAGGAGGAGATATGCCATTCACGACACCGGACCTGCCTTTCGCGTACAACGCCCTTGAGCCGCACATTGATGAGGCGACGATGCGGGTTCATCACGACAAGCACCACACGGGGTATACAACAAAACTAAACGCGGCCGTTGACGGTACGGAGTTCGCGGACAAGCCCATAGAGGATCTTCTGAGCGGCCTGGGTGGGCTGCCGGAGGCTATTCGGACCGCGGTACGCAACAACGGCGGCGGTCACGCGAATCACGCTCTCTTCTGGGAAGTGATGCGGCCCGGCGGCGCGAGCTCGCCTGAGGGATCTCTTGCATCCGCGATCGACTCGAGTTTTGGTTCCTTTGATGCGTTTGTGAGCGAGTTTAGTTCCGCGGCCGCCACAAGGTTCGGCAGTGGATGGGCGTGGCTTGTGAAGAAGGGCGATGGGCTGGCTGTTTACAGCACTGCCAACCAGGATAGTCCCTTGTCGCAAGGTGATGTTCCGATTCTTGGACTCGATGTCTGGGAGCACGCCTACTATCTGAAGTATCAGAATCGTCGTCCGGACTACATCAGCGCCTTCTTCTCGGTCGTCAATTGGTCGGTCGTGGGTGAGATGTACCAGTAGCGCGGCGCGGGAAACGATTGACCCGGCGCTGACCGAGGTGTAGCCTCAGCGCAGTATGAGCACAAAGCAGGAGATCGGGTTTTCCGTCGAAGCCATTCGGCGGGACTTCCCGATTCTTTCCGAGACAATGCGTGGCAAGCCGCTGGTCTACCTGGACAGCGCGGCCACCTCTCTCAAGCCACAGGCGGTGATCGATGCGGAGGTCGAGTACCTCACCAAGATCAGCGCGAATATACACCGGGGTGTCTACGAACTCAGTGAGCGTGCCACGCTCATGTACGACCGGGCTCGTGAGACGATCAAAGCCTTCCTTGGGGTCCGCGAGGACGGAGAAGTCGTGTTCACAAAGAGCGCGACCGAGGCGAGTAACATCATCTCGCGCTCGTGGGGTCTCAAGTTCGTTGGCGCGGACGACGAGATTGTCGTATCCGAGCTCGAACACCACGCGAACATCATCCCGTGGCAAGAAGTAGCAAAATCCACCGGGGCGACGCTTCGGTTCGTTCCGCTCTCAGCTGACGGCAGCTTTGATCTCGAGGCGGTTGAGTCGGTACTCTCCAACCGTACAAGAGCCGTTGCGATCACCGGAATGTCCAACGTCACCGGCTTCTGTCCGCCCATCAAAGAGATCGTTGCGGCGGCTCACGCAGCCGGTGCCGTGGTGATCGTCGACGGCGCTCAGCTTGTGAGCCACGCGCCGGTTGATGTCGCGGCTCTCGACGTCGATTTCTTGACCTTCAGCGGCCACAAGATGTGCGGACCAACGGGGATTGGTGTGCTGTACGGGAAGCGTGACCTCTTGAACGCGATGGATCCGTTCCTCTACGGCGGTGACATGATCGTCCGGGTCAAGAAGGATAGGGCGACGTACAAAGAGGCGCCTGACAAGTTCGAGTCTGGAACTCCGAACATCTCCGGGGCGATCGGCCTTGGCGCGGCAATCGACTATTTGAGTTCGATTGGCATGGATGCGATTCACGAGCATGAGGAGTCGTTGCTACGGTACGCCCGAGAGCGGCTTCTGGACGTTTCCGAGGTCGAGCTCATTGGTGCCGGCGACTCGGGGATGGCGGCCGGCGGGATTGTGAGCTTCACATTTGGAGATATTCATTCGCATGATATTGGGGCAATTCTCGATTCCGAGGGCGTGGCGGTACGAACAGGCATGCATTGCGCACATCCGTTTATGCGCTTCCTTGGTGTCAATGGCACGACGAGAGCGAGCTTCTACCTCTACAACACTCGGTCGGATGTGGACCAGTTGGTGCGCGCCTTGGATCGTGTGAGGGAGACATTTGCATGAACCTTGGTGACGATCTCTACCGAGAGATCATCCTTGAGAACTACAAGAGTACGAAGAATAGACGCGCCATCGAGGGAGCGAACTTCCGTCAGGAGGGCGTGAACCCATCCTGCGGCGACGATATTGAGCTCTACCTGACCATCGAAGGCGACCAGATCTCGGATGTGTCGTATGAAGGAATGGGCTGTTCGATCTGTCTCGCCAGCGCCAACATGCTCTGCGAGGCGGTTCGGGGGATGTCCGTTGCGGATGCCCGGGATCTCTTTGGGCGTGTGCGAGGAATGCTGACGAACAACGAGACGCCGGAGTTTCCGGAAGGGGCCGAAGACCTCGAAGCGATTCAGGGCGTGTCGCAGTTTCCGGTGCGCGTGAAGTGTGCGATGCTTTCTTGGAACACGCTGCGACAGATCCTCGATGAGACCGCGGCGAGCTGACCTCTCCTTGCATTTGCGAGTACGGCTCGGTAGTGTAGGCGCCGAGGAGGGCAGATGTACAAGCTGACCTTGCTCCGCCACGGCGAGAGCGATTGGAACAAAGAGAACAGATTCACTGGATGGACCGACGTAGACCTCTCCGACACAGGAGTGTCAGAAGCGAAGGCTGCAGGCGAACTCATGAAAGACGAGGGACTGGTTTTTGATCTCGCCTTCACAAGCGTGCTTCGACGTGCGATTCGAACCCTCCATCTGGCGCTTGATACGATGGACCTTCACTGGATAGAGGAAATCAAGGATTGGAGACTAAACGAGCGGCACTACGGTGCTCTTCAGGGCCTCAACAAGGCGGAGACCGCCGAACAGCACGGGGACGAACAGGTTCATGTGTGGCGGCGCAGCTACGCCACGCCGCCCCCGCCGCTCGATACCTCTGACAAGCGACATCCGGCTCACGACCCGCGATACGCGACTCTCCCTCCGGATCAGGTGCCGGCGACTGAGTGTTTGAAGGACACGGTCGAGCGCTTTCTCCCACTCTGGCATGAGCAGATTGCACCAACGATCAAGAGCGGCAAGCGTGTGATTATCGCTGCGCATGGCAACAGCCTGCGCGCACTTGTGAAGTACTTGGACAATGTCAGTGATGAGGAGATCCCAGCCCTCAACATCCCCACCGGCAGCCCGCTTGTCTACGAGCTTGATGACGACCTGAGTCCTATCAAGCACTACTACCTGGGCGATCAGGACGCAATTGCGGCGAAGGCGGCTGCCGTCGCAAATCAGGGGAAGGCGAAGTAGGTGACCCGGCCCGGGCAACCGGGCCGTCTCACACGATCTAGTTCGTTGAGAACAACGACGCTCGCATAAGAAGCTCGAGCGTATAGAACCTTCCTGCCTCAAAAAAGAACTCATTCTCAAACCGAAGGCCACCCGAGACAATGGCGATCCGTCGGTAGCCCGGCTCGATCTGCACCTGCGCCTCCGACCTCAGTCGCCCATCAACGTAGAAATCGATCATGCGCCATGGGTCTCGAATCTGATTGTTGAGCAGGTCGGCCGGCACCTGCAGCACGACGGTTGCGGAGGATGATGCGAGCCGTGCAAAGAGAGTTCGATTCGAGGTCAGGTTGAGTGTCGTAGAAAACGGCTCGTAGCCTCGGGCCTCAACGCGGATGTCGTAGGACCCGCGACGTAGCCGAATCGTCGACGGAGTGAACTCGTCCTGCCGAACGTTGTTCACGAAGATGGTTGCGCCTCGGACGTTCGAATTGATCGTAAGCGAGTAGATGACCGTGGTCGCCCGCCCGCCCGTGCTCGACTCACTTGAGCCCGTGGAGCCCACCTGCGCCGGTGCGGTTGTCGCAACGATCACGGCCAAGGCGATGAGCGCCGCAAGTCTCCTGAATGTACGCATAAGCCCTCCGCCTACCGCTCCTGCCCTCGGGAGGAGAGCATAACATACTGGTCGTCGCTCCCTATCGATCGGACGTCGCCCTCGTTCAGGATGTTTCGCTTGTCGATCAGGTACTGATAGTAGTTGTCCCCGCTCTGATCCCTGAAGAACATGATGCGCACGACGCTCATCCCGCGAATTCCTGCGTCGTCATCAAGACTAAAGCTTGCCAGGAAGCGATCGTTGGCGTCGTAGATCGTGAGCACCGGATCCCCGGAATCGCGAATTTCTCCGCTGTCGGCGAGCACGTAGATTTCGATTATCCCCAGAGCCGCGAGATTGTCTGACGCGGAGTAGGCAGACAGGAGACCGTTCGCCGAAGAGGGTGAGGTAGTGTTTGTGCCCGGGATGCTCCCTGTCCACTCGACCGGAAGGTCGGTGACCTCGATCGCCCTGCTGGTACTCGTTGGGCTTGTGTAGCGAATGCTGTTTCCAAACCCGTCCGATGGGTTGCCGGAGTCGACGGTGACGCGGTCAGCGACATCTTCCGGATAGAAGCCGGTGTAGGTCGTGCTGATACCGCGGTTGAACGCTTCACCTATGTCGGTGTACGCGCGGATGTCAGAGTTCGTCACAATTCCGGCGAGGTGGTCGGGTGCCGTCGCGTAGAGATTCAGAGGTTCCGATTCCTCGTCCCACTCGAGTACGACCGTGAAGTCGGTTGTGTTCTCAAGGCCTGCAATGATGACTATGAACCATTCGCACGCCCCAAGGAGAAGTACGAGGGCTGTGGCGCCAATGACGGCCAAAAGAGATCGCGAGGTTTTCTTCTTCATAAGGTTCTCCCTTCGCCATTCCAACACCGAGGTGCCGGAAGCTTGTTACTTGAGTATACGACGGTGATCTCGCTTATCAATGTTGGGGGTCGCGGGTATACTCCGGCCGATGAGCGAGCAGTCCAATCGCGCGGTGCTCCTTCTCTGGTCGCCTGACCGGCCGGGGATCGTCGCAGAGGTGTCGCATTTTATCTTCACCTACGGCGGAAGCATTGTTGACTCGAATCAGCACTACGATCCCGTCAGCGAGACCTTTCTGATGCGTATCGAGTGGGACATCACTGCTTTCGCTCTTCCGGAGGAGCGCATCGCAAGCGCCTTTGAGCCCATTGCGATCAAGTTCAACATGACTTTCCGGCTCGAGCTTTCCAGCCGCACGACGAGAATGGCGATCATGGTCAGCAAGTATGACCATTGCCTCTACGATCTTCTGCTGCGAAACCGAGAGGGCGAGACTCACGCCGATATCTGCCTCGTCCTCAGCAATCACGAGACCCTCTCCAATGTGGCGGAGTTGTTTGACGTACCGTTCGAACATGTTTCCATCACAAAGGAGACGAGGGAGGTGGCCGAGGAGAAGCAACGCTCGCTCCTTCGCGACTATCGCGTCGATCTGGTGGTCCTGGCTCGCTATATGCAAATTCTCTCACCCACCTTTGTTGCCGACTATCCAAACCGCGTTATCAACATTCATCACAGCTTCCTGCCGGCCTTTGTGGGAGCACGCCCCTATCATCAGGCCTACGAGCGCGGCGTGAAGATCATTGGTGCCACGAGTCACTACGTGACGGACGACCTTGATCAGGGCCCCATCATCGAACAGGACGTCACTCGGGTGTCCCACAGAGACACCATTCGGACGATGGTCCAGAAGGGCAGGGACCTTGAGAGGCTCGTGCTTTCGCGTGCCGTGAAACTTCATCTGGAGCATAGAGTGATGGCGATCGGCAACCGGACTGTCGTCTTCGAGTAGGTGGGACCGTGGCGATCGAAGTCGAAGCAAAGGCCTGGGTCAGAGAGTGGGATGCGGTGGAGCGATCGGTCGAAGAGCACTGCACCTTTGTTCGCGACTTTGCGAAGGCTGACAGGTACTTCCTCTGCCCTGGCCAGGAGTCTCCCTCCGTTACAGGTCGCGTCTCATCGGCCTTTCGCCTTCGGACCGACGGGGAAGATGCCTACGTCACCTTCAAGGAGAAGCGACTCCGCGGCTCCACGGAAGTGAACGATGAGCGAGAGTTCGGTGTGAGCGACGAACGCGCTTTTTTGGAACTCTCGGAGCGCATAGGCTGCGTCGAGCACTTCGCAAAGACAAAGCGCGGCAGGCACTTTGAGTGTGACGGCCTCACGGTCGAGCTGGTGCACGTTGAGGGCCTTGGGGATTTCCTCGAGGTCGAATGCGTGCTGCCGGACGCCGACGCGGATGCGCAGGCGGAGGCCGCCGCCAGGGTGGAGAGTTTCCTCTCACGATGCGGGATACCCGAGGATGAGATCGAACCGCGAACCTATATGCAGCTTCTTAGTGCCGTGCGAGAGGGTAGTGGGACTCCTCCTGAAGCTTAACTCACGGGGTATGCCCGCGCAGCTCCTTTAATTGGTCGAGCGCTTCTCTCTGATGAGCCCTCGCAGCCCGATCCCAGCGAACCAGGTGGGACTCGTAGAAGCCCTCCAATCCGACCATCGGTTCTCGCCTCATGACCCTCGTCTTGTGGAGGAGTTCGTCCTTGAGCCAGGC
>JANQQY010000543.1 GCA_028284845.1 Spirochaetales bacterium | reverse complement strand
TGCAGTTCGGACGGTACGAGATCGAGCCGCTGGTGGAGCTCTGCGGCGAGTCGGCTCGAGAGGTCATCACAACGTCCCTTGAGGAGTTCGAAGCTTCCGGATGGCTGCGCTTGATTCGCCGCGGAGCCTATGAACTCACATCGGACGGCGTCTTCTGGGGCAACAACCTTGCCGTCTCGCTTCTTGAGAGCATCGTGGCGCCGTTGGCGCCAACTACAAATAGAGTGGGCCCAAAACGGGTTCCGCGTACGTCATAAGGAGGAGTTCTCATGAGAACTCTGCGAATTGCTTTTGTGCTTCTGGTGATCGCTTCAGGCTCGCTCTTTGGAACGGGCGTGGAAGAGTCGTCACAGACGGCGGTACCAGAGGCGATCGCCGAAAACTGGATCGATACCGGAAACGAGGCCGCGTGGCAAATTGAGGTCCGAGACGGCGCTCACTTCCTCGTCGATTCATTGGGCACCGCGGTTGAGCTCAAAGAGTACGAGAATATCGTCATCACATCGGCGGGCGCGGTGGAGATCCTCTACGAGCTGGGTGCGCAGGATCGGATCGCGGCGATTGGAACGTCTCGGTCGGGGATCTGGCCGGAGGAGGAGACCTCGCAGCTCCCGTCAGTTGGTGGACTCTCACGACCAAGCCTGGAGGAGACGGTCTCCTTTGAACCGGACCTTGTCATTGGGAACGGAATGAACACGGAGATCGCGGCCGATCTCAATCGTCTTGAGTTCCCATCCATCATCCACTCTACGGATACCATTGGAGAGATCCTCAATGCGGTGCTCATTCTGGGTACTCTGACCGGAACGGTGGACCAAGCGAACGCGATCGTCTCCGAACGGCGTGCGGCACTCGAGGCGGTACGTGCGGAGCTCGCGGAGAAGCCGCTCCAGCTCAAGGGCGCCTTCGTCTACGCCGTGGATCCTGTCACGGCATTTGATGAGGACTCGCTCCCCGGGGAGATCCTGTCGATTCTTGGAGTCGAGAATATCGCCGCCGGTCTGGGAACCGAGCGCCCCATTCTCACGTCGGAGTACATCTTGGAGCAGAACCCCGACTTCCTCCTTGGCGCGATGTCGATCAGGACGCCGGATCAGATCCTCAATGCTGACAGCGTCATCCTCGAAACGCGAGCCGGAATCGAAGAGAACATCTTTATCGTCCCGTCGCAGATGATCCTGCGCCCCACTCCTCGTGTGATTGACGCGCTCGTACTTCTGCATGAGCAGCTTGGCGAGTACGCGCTTCCGTAGTATGGCGGAGTGGTTTTGGGCGGCGTCTGAGTGCAGGCGCCGCTATCTCTTGCTATCGCTTGGCTACGTAGTCTCGGAAATCGCCATTTCAGAACGCATCCCTGTCGGCTGCAGTCCAAGCACCTCTTCCCGAAGGGCCTGAGACACGGAGTTGAGACCGGACGCCGACTGAGCGATCTGGCGCGTTGCGTTCGCTGACTCGTGCGCGGACGAAGAGACGATGCTGACCCTTTCCGTCAGGGCCTGGGCCTCTTCGCTCTGCTCCAGAAGAAGCTCCGAAATCCGTCGGTTCATCTCTACGGTGGCAGCACTTGCGGACACGATGTCCTGGAGTGCGCTCCCTGCCTGATCGGCATGCGTCGTGGTGGCCTCCATCGCCTCGCCGCTCTCACGCATGATTTCCACGACTTCAGTCGTGTCAGCCTGAAGCGATTGAATCCGATCAGAAATCTTGGATGTGGCCTGACGCGTACGCTCGGAGAGATTGCGTATCTCCCGGGCCACAACGGCGAAGCCATCGCCACGATCGCCGGCACGTGCGGCCTCGATCGCGGCGTTGAGCGCGAGCAGATGTGTGGTTTCGGCGATGTCCTCAATCACCGCGATGATCGCACTGATCTGGTTGCCGGACTCATGCAGCCTTAGGACCGTTTGGCTCGCGGTTTGAATCGATTGGGACAGGGTCCTGATTCGTTCAATGGTCTCCCGAACGAGGCCGGAGCCGTTGTTTGCCAGCTGCCCGGACGATTCGGCCTGCCGGTTGACCTCATCGCCGTAATCCGCGGTCTGGGAGATCGCCTCTCGGATTCGCTCTGAGGCCCCGGACATCTCCGCGGCGCGATCGCTCTGGCTCTGAGCCGTGGCAGCGAGCTGGTCGCTGGCTGAGCTGATGTCGGTGGCGAGCCCGGACGAATTTGAGATCATCCCGAGCATCACTCGAACACCCTCCTTGAGCCGCTCCTCAGCCTCGACGTCATTCGTGATGTCGGTAGCAAACTTCACGACATGCGTTGTCGACCCCGTCCTGTCGATGACCGGGTTGTAGGTTGCCTGAAGCCATACGATCTGTCCGCGGCCGTCGATCCTCTTCACTCGGTCTGAGAAGAACTCGCCTTTTGCAAGCCGAGCCCAAAAGCCCGCGTACGATTCCGATCGTGCATACTCCGTATCAACAAACATCCGATGGTGCTTCCCTGCGATCTGTTCCTGGGAGTAGCCCATCGCCTGAAGGAAGTTCTCGTTGGCGTGCCGAATCGTACCGTCGATTTCGAACTCGATCACCGCGAAGGAGCGGTACATCGCCGTCTCCATTGGGCTCAGCTGCCGGCTATCTTCTTGCACTGACCTAACGCGGCGTCTCGGCATCTGTCCAAGCTAACGAATCAAAGTTGGCCGGACAAACAAGCTAAGGGCCAACGACCCCAAGCGATCCCCTAGGAGCGTGGCACCACGTGCTGCTGCACGATCGTGTAACCAGGCATACACTGCACCAGATTAAATCCCGGCGGGTAGCTCGGGTTGTCGAGTGACTCTTCGCGAACCGGAAGCACGCGAAACTGGGCAAAGGTAGATGGCGCCGACGTGTAGGTGATACCGTCGCGCGTCATCTGCATCGACTGATGGACATGCCCAAAAAAGACGCCGCGGATTCTGCCGCTCGCCGGAAGGAATGCGGCGTGCAACTCCTCGCCATTCAAGAGAAGCATGTTCCGATCGAACCAAGGCGAGTTGAGCGGGAAGAGCGGAAAATGGATAAAGAAGGTGATCGGTGGACCCGGCGTGCGGCAGATCTCCCGGACCCGTTCGAGCTGCTCGGCCGGGAGAATGCCGTGCGGGTCAATCTCGTCAGGGCCGCGTCCGTCAAGAACGACGAACCTCTCACCACGCACCTCGAACTCGTAGGCCAAACGACCTGGATCCGACTGCCAATCGATCCGCGGGCCTGTGGTCAGATACTCGTGAACGTAGTGGGCGGCATCGTGGTTGCCGTTTACGAAGTAGATCGGAACCGAGAGATCGGCCAAGAGTCGTGCGGCGCGCTCGTATGAGCGTGGGTCCGGATCGGTAACGATATCGCCAGTGTGAACGACAAAATCGGGGCGAACCGGGAACGATTCAATGGCGCGAGTCATTCGCACCAGCGCCGGCTCCGACGCGAATCCGTGACGGCTGTAGTCGGCGGTTGGGCCAATGTGCGTATCCGTGATGTGAATAAAGGTGACGGGGTTCATGCTGCTGTCCGGCGTCCTTCGGTCGAGCGAGTTCTGTTGCACGAAGCTACTTCTGCGCATCTCGTTCGTGTGGTTGAATGTATCTGATGAGTGAACGAAATGTCAGAATCGGGCTGATTGGATGTGGTGGGCGACTACGATCGGTCCTCGAGCGATTGCAGCAAGCAACCGAGAGAACCGAGGTAGTCGCGCTCTTTGACCCGCATCCGGAATCGATCGAGCTCGCGATGGCGATGGCGATGGCAGACAAAGGGGCTATCGCGTTCGAGACCTATCAAGAAGTCGTCCAGTCCGATGTGGATTGGATCATGGTGGGGTCATGGAACTGCTTTCATGCGGAACACGTGGTCGCTGCATTCGAGGCCGGGAAGCACGTCTTCTGTGAGAAGCCTCTGGCAACGTCGGTGGAGGACTGCATTCGCATGCGCGACGCATGGGAGGCATCGGGCAAGCACTTCACGATTGGGTTCACCTTGCGATACTCACCGCACTACCGGAAGATCAAGGAGATCATCGATGCCGGACATCTGGGGCGGATCGTCAGCATGGAGTTCAACGAGACGCTCGACTTCAACCACGGCGGCTTCATTCACAGCGACTGGCGACGCAAGCGCGAGTGGGCCGGAACGCATCTCCTTGAGAAGTGCTGCCACGACATCGATCTGGTCAACTGGATGCTCGGCTCCGTCGCCGTGAAGGCTGCCTCCTTTGGTGGCCTCGATTTCTTCACCTCCGCCAATGCTCACCAGGTGGCACGCGTTGGGCAAAACTCTGACGGCAAAGAGGCATTCCAGACGTGGCCCTCCGCGCCGGCGGGTGCCAACCCAACGGGACCGTTC
>JANQQY010000508.1 GCA_028284845.1 Spirochaetales bacterium | reverse complement strand
TGGCAGCAGTTCTACTGGCAGCAGATCTACAAGCTTGGCTCTGCGATGAAGCAGGATGGAGTTGTCCTGGATTCGCAGGGGCAATGGATGCCAATCACTCCGTGGCCGACTACCGTCTGGAATCTCAACGTCCAGCTTAGTTACATGTCGATCTACACCGCCAATCGCTGCTTCCTGGGCGACTCACTGGTGCGCACGCTCGTCAGCCAGCAAGAGACCCTCAAAGAGAACGCAAAGCCGGCAGGAATCGATAACGCAATGTACATCGGGCGGGCGACGACTCCTTTCGATCTTACCGCAGCATGGCCGGATACACATGAGTTGGGGAATCTCACCTGGGCCCTTCACAATGTGTGGCGCCATTATCGGGCCACGATGGACCATGAGCTTCTGGCCAAGGTGCTCTACCCCTTCCTGAAGCAGAGCATCAATCTCTACCTCCATTTCCTCACCGAGGATGAGGATGGAGTGCTGCACCTCCCGAACACCAGCTCGCCCGAGTATCCGAGCGTGGAGGGGGTCAACTGGCACCCGATTCTTGACTGTAACTACAGTCTCGCGTTGCTCAGATGGGGGTGCGAGACGCTGATTGAGGCAAGGGAGCTCCTCGGTGTTGATGAGCCGCTCGTCGATAGGTGGAGAGATGTCGTCAATCGGTTGGTCGACTACCCGGTAGACGAGAACGGGTTCCGAGTGGGAGCGGAGATTCCCTTTGCGACATCGCATCGGCACTTCTCTCACATGCTGATGGTCTACCCGTTGCGAACGTTTAGTGGAGAGCGGCCTGAGGATCGTGAGCTCATACAAAAGTCGATAGCTCACTGGATCGGGATGGAGGGAGGGCTCGAGGGGTACTCGTTCACGAGCGCTTCTGCCATGGCGGCATCGCTCGGAGATGGGAATGACGCTCTTGAGTATCTGGAAGGGCTCCGCGCCTACCTTCTTCCCAACACGATGTATGCCGAGAAGGGACCGGTCATCGAAACTCCTCTCTCTGCAGTGGAATCGCTTCACGACATGCTGCTCCAGAGCTGGGGCGGCACCGTACGGATTTTCCCGGCAATGCCGGACTCGTGGACAGACGCGGAGTTCCAAAACCTCTTGGCCGAAGGCGGATTTGAGGTCAGTGCAACCCGCGAGGACAGAAGAACCACTTCGATTCGGATCGTCTCTCGCGCAGGCGGGAAGCTACGGCTCGCGGCCGGGATGGAGGGTCCGCTGTCAATACAAAAGGATAACGAGCAGATGTCCGGTGCATCGGGATCCCATCTCATCGAACTGGACACCAAGCCAGGACAGACAATCGAAGTAAATCCCGCATCAACGTAGTACGGAGGCCCTCGCGGGAGAGCGAGGAACCGCACAGACGGACAGGAGCACTACATGCCTGAGAAGAACGACACATTCGCCGCGATCGCGGCACAGAATGTCGAGTATCGTGGCGAGAATCTCGTTGAACCGGGGCCGCTGGTGCTGCCGGATCGGAAGCTTCGGTTGGGCGGAGCCGATGAGGGGACGTTCGAGCCGGTTCGACGGATCGCTGATGAGGCGGCTCTGCAGGATGAGCTTGAGGTGTGGCGCGAGCGTTACGCACCATTTATGGAGAATCATGCGCCGGAGCTTGTGACGACCAGAGAGTCAGTTCCCTTGACTCGGTTCGACTGGCGTATTCAGACCCGTGAGGATCAACAGAATTTTGCGGGTGTTCTCGCAGGTGATGGAACCTGGGAGTCCGTCTCCATTCCGCACTACGGCCCACCTCTTGGACAGGCGGTCACCTACTACCGGACCACGATTCATTTCTCTCCCGAGCAGCTTGCCGCCGGTTCTACCTTTGTCTGCTTCAAAGGAGTCGACTACAAGGCGCAGGTCTTCATGAACGGAACCCTCGTGGGTTCCCATGAGGGATTCTTCGCGCCGTTCGAGTGTGACTGCACGGCTTGCGCCCGCGAGGGGGAGAACGCCCTCGTTGTACAGGTAGAGAACGACTACATCTTTGGAGGCAATGGAGCGTGGGGCGAACAACTCCCCGGAGACAAACTCTACGCAGCCACGGGACCGGGATACGATGATGCAGAGATCGGCTGGCATCACTGCCCCCCAGGAATGGGGATCTATCAGGATGCATTCGTCGAGTTTCGAGACAAGAGCTTTGTCAGCGATATCTTTGTGCGTCCGCTCCCGGCGGAGGGCATCGCTGAGCTCTGGGTTGAAGCACACCACTGCATACCTGAGCGCCGGGAGATCCGTTTCCTTTTCTCTGTGCACGGAAGAAACTTCCAGGAAGAGATCGTCGTCGACGCGCTCTATGAGCCGAGTGTCATTCAGGAGTGCGGCTTTGGCGACGCGCTGCAGATAGCACGCGCAAAGGCTGCAGGCATCTATCAGAAACCGACGCCTCTTCTCCTTGGTCGCGGTCCCAACCGATTCACCATTCCGATCGAGATGGGATCATTCCGATGGTGGTCGCCGGAAACCCCGTGGCTCTATCAGGTACAGGTGAAGCTGCAGGATGCCGACGGAACGCTCATTGATACAGCGGAGTCCCATTTTGGTATGAGGTCGTTCCGCATGGACGAAACCGCCGATCCAAAAGGAACGCTCTTTCTCAATGAACAGCGCATCAAGTTGCGCGGCGCGAATACCATGGGACATGAGCAGCAGTGCGTCATCAAGAAGGATTGGGACCAACTGCGCGACGACCTTCTCCTGGCGCGGATCTGCAACATGAACTTCCTGCGAATCACGCAGCGGCCGGTCCAATCCGAGGTATACGACTACTGCGACATGCTTGGACTGATGACCCAGTGCGATCTCCCGACCTTCGCAGTGATCCGTCGTAATAGATATGTCGAGGTTCTTCGACAGGTGGAAGAGATGGAACGATTGGTGCGCTCCCATCCGTGCAACATCATGGTGTCCTACATCAATGAGCCGCAGAATAACTCCGGAAATGAGCCACATCGGCACCTTTCACGATTGGAGCTGGAGCAATTCTTTGCAGCAGCCGATGACATCGTCCACAACCTCAACCCTGAGCGTGTGATAAAGGCGTGTGACGGAGACTACGATCCACCCTCGCCTGGCATTCAAGATCGTCATTGCTACAGCACCTGGTACAACGGACAAGGCGTCGACATCGGCCGACTTCACAGAGGCTTCTGGCAACCGACAAAGTCGGGATGGCTCTATGGGTGTGGCGAGTTCGGCGCGGAAGGGCTCGATCCTGCAGACCTTATGCGACGAAGATACCCTGCCGACTGGCTTCCACGCCCTGACGAGGACGAGCGGCACTGGTCTCCCAATAGGATCGTATCCGCTCAGTCGGGACGGTTTCATCACTTCTTCTACGAGACGCCGGAAACCGTTGACGAATGGGTTCTTGAAAGCCAACGATACCAGGCTCGTGCGATGAGAATGATGGCCGAGGCGTTCCGGCGGGACAATCGCATGGTCACCTTTGCGATTCACCTTTTTGTCGACGCCTTTCCATCAGGATGGATGAAGACCATCATGGATTGCGAACGACGTCCCAAGCTCGCCTACTTTGCCTACCGGGATGCACTCGCCCCCATGCTTCCAAACCTTCGGACCGATCGAACGCGCTTCTTCTCCGGAGAAGAGATTTCGGTCGAGGCGTGGATCTGTAACGACGCGCACAATCTGTTCGAGGGCTCGGAGCTGCGCTACCGATTCCTCGTTGCAGGAGAGCCGTGCGCCGGTGGATCGTCACCAGCGAGAATCGAATCATGTAACGCGACGTTCCAAGGCACGCTCTCCGTGCCCGCGCCCAGTGTCGACAGACGCACCGTCATGACGGCTGAGCTTGCCGTGGTGACGGCAGACGGCGCCACCGTGAACGATACTCTGCTGGAGATCGAGGTGTTTCCGGCCGCGAAGCGGATTGATCAAAGAGTCACCGTTCTGGGAGAAGACGACGGAGCGGCGTCGAGGCTGGCGAGGGAACTTGGTTGCTCCCTCGTTCCAGACGCACCGATCATCTTGGCCGACGACGCTACAGTCCTACTTTCTACCGAGATTCTGGATCGTGTTCAGAGGGGAGCGCGATTGGTACTCCTGGACCCCGGACCTGGGACCTATAACGTGGCAGGCACGACGGTCACGATCAAAGCGAGCGGATTCAACCCATTGCACTTTGCCTCACGTCGTACGGGTCATCCTCTTGTGGAAGGCTTTGAACCACATGACTTCCGCCATTGGTTCGATCCGGCGATCGACTACATCACGCCGATTCTGAACAACACCTTCACCGCCGACGACGCTCGACCGATCTTGCTGTCGGGCAACACCAACAAGGAAGGTGAATGGGAGGCGGCTCTTGCAGCCGGAGAGATAGCACACGGGAAGGGATCTGTGGTGATCAGCCTGATCGACCTTGCCGGACGGGTGCAAACAAACCCTCCCGCTCGGCTCTTTGCAGAGCGCCTTGTAAGCAACTAAGGATATGGTTATGTCACCCTACACACTGTGGTACCGGCAGCCCGCAACGAGATGGGCGGAGGCACTCCCGATTGGAAACGGGCGAATGGGCGCAATGGTCTACGGTGGCATAGAGACCGAAAGAGTGTCGCTCTCCGAGGTGACCTGCTATTCGGGCGAATCGTCAGAAACGAACTCCCAGGAGGGAGCGCAGGATCACGTGCGGGCCGCGCGCGAGGCTCTTCTGGCAGGCGACTACTCCGAGGCGGATCGCCTTTGCAAAGACATCATCGGAAAGAAGCTGAACTACGGGACGAACCTACCGGCGGGCGATCTACTCGTGACGTTCACCGGTGAGTCCGCACCAGTCGAACACTATCGACGTGAACTGGATCTATCCACGGGCGTCGCCTCACAGAGCTATGAACGAGACGGCCGCACATTCACTCACGAAGTGTTTGCAAGCAACCCAGATCAGGTCATCGTCATGAGAATCTCTACGGATTCCGGGCGACCACTATCGTTTCGGGCCACATTCAACAGCGGAGAGAACCCCTCTGAGATTCTCGCAGATGGGAATGATCTCCTGATGATCGGCAAGGCTCACGAGTCTATTCACAGTGACGGCTCATCCGGTGTCTCCTACTGCTGCCGCATGAGGTGCATTACGGATGACGCCTCGATCACCGCGGGCGACGACGCCGTCGAAGTGAACGCGTTCGGATCAGCCGTCCTGTTGGTCGCCATTGCCACTGATTTCAGGGGTACGGAGATGCACGGCGTCTGCCGCGACAAGATCGACCGTGCATCTGCAAAGCCCTACTCGACACTCCGTTCGGATCACTGCTGGGATCATGACGCCTTGTTTGGCAGAGTCACCCTCACACTTGGCGACGCACCCGAGGCGCCAACAGATGAGCGTCTACAGGCGGTCCGAGACGGCGGCACGGACTCCAATCTTTCGGCTCTTATGTTTCAGTACGGTAGATACCTGCTGATCGCAAGCTCTCGGTCCGACTCGCCGCTACCGGCTCACCTCCAGGGGGCGTGGAACGACAACAACGCCTGCCGGATAGGCTGGACCTGTGACATGCATCTCGACATTAACACGCAGATGAACTACTGGATCGCGAACATAGCGGGCCTTCCGGAATGCAATACGCCGCTCTTTGAATGGATCACGCACACGCTTATCCCCTCAGGTCGGGAGAGCGCTCGGTCGACCTACGGCCTGCAGGGATGGGTGGCCCACGTGTTCTCAAATGCGTGGGGTTACACCGCGCCAGGCTGGAGTACACATTGGGGCCTGCACGTGACCGGTGGAGCCTGGATAGCACTCCATCTCTGGGAACACTACCTGTTCACCAACGACGCCGACTTCCTGAACCAATTGGCCTTCCCCGTGATCCGTGAGTCGGTCGAGTTCTTCTTAGACTACCTCTTTGAAGACAAAGAGACCGGGCTCTTCATGTCCGGTCCCTCCTGCTCACCGGAGAACACATTTGAGATTGCAGGCAAAGAGCTTTTTAACTCGCTCTCGCCCACCTGCGATGTCGTCATCCTTCGATCTCTCTTTGAAGCCTTTGTGACATCAGCGCAAACGCTTGGAAGCGACAATGAGCTGGTAGAACGAGTTCGCGGCGTACTCAAGAAACTGCCGGAATTCCGAATCGGCAACGACGGACATCTCCAAGAGTGGCTTCACGACCATAAAGAGCCCGATCTCCACCATCGCCACACATCGCATCTGCTGGCACTCTACCCCTTTGGGCAGATCTGTCCCGAGCAGACACCGGAACTCGCGGAGGCGGTCCGAGTCGCTCTCAGTAGACGAACGACCCCCAAGCAAGAGTGGGAGGACACCGGCTGGGCACGCGCGCTACTCCTGCTCTACTCAGCACGACTTCGCGACGGCGAGGCGGCTCACACTCACGTGGTGAGCACCCAACGAACGCTGACCGATCTCAACCTCATGGTCTTTCACCCCTCCGGAGCGGGCGCGAAAGGAACGGTCTACGAGCTTGACGGGAACACAGGATTTGCGGCGGGCGTTGCGGAGATGCTCTTGCAGAGCCATCAGGAGATCATTCATCTTCTCCCGGCTCTACCGCATGAGTGGCCACACGGCAGGGTCGCGGGTCTGCGCGCTCGCGGCGGCTATCAGATCGACATAGAGTGGCAGGCGGGACAATACGTTGAAGCGGCAATCACCGCCTCAAAGCCCGGCCTGTGCCGGATTCGCTACGGGGCGTCTACAGTCTCGTATGACCTCTCAGACGGGGAGCTAAAGGTAGTCTCTTTCTCTATGTGAACCGATGCCGGAGATCTCGGATCGCAATAGTCGCGAAGCTCCGCATGATGCGACTCCAGGCAAGGCCGATCGGTCCCGGGTATTCAATGGTTCCGGATTGGGCCGGAACAGGCGTGGGCGTCTTTTGAGACCATGCGACACGGCGTAGAAGATGCGCCCGGCGGCTGGGTTCTGCGCGAGCTCGAGCGCGCCGGTCGCGGTCCGCCGATTCACTGCTTGGGGCATTCCTCGCGGCAAAATGGAACCAGCTGCGATGATCACTGCGTACTGGCCAGATCCCATGATCCGGCAGGAAGACCTCCCCAGAAGGAGGTGATGAAGACGCCAAGGCGAATACATTGCCGAGATCGAAGTGGAACTGATCGACACTGACGAGGGGTGGTCACCGTTTCTTTCGCTGGAGGATGGCTACAAGCTCGATGAACTCGCATCCGACTGGATTCTCACGAGGCAGTATGCCCGCCCCGTTGATGCGGACGACTAACCTCTCACTGCGTACCGCAGGAACAACACACCATTGTCATAGATTTTGGCATCGCTTAGCGCCAGACACGTGTGCTGGTTCAAGTCGCTGAACAGCGGAATGCCGGAGCCAAAGACGACCGGATTCACCTTGAGGATGATCTCGTCAATCTGGCCAGCGTTCATCAGATATGAGGCCAACTGACCGCCACCGCACAGATAGATAGCCCCGCCCTTCTCCGTTTTGAGCTTCTGAACGAAGTCGGCAGGGTCATCGCGGATGACCTGAAGCTGATCGTGTCTGTACTGCTCCATCGACTTGGAGAACACGTACTGCATCATGTGGCTGTACGTGGGCGATGGCTGACCAGGTTCGATGCCGAACTGGAAGCCCCATTGGTAGGTGCGACGGCCCATCAGCACCGTGTCGTAGTCGCGCAGGCTGCTGAGGTAATCCGTTACGTGATGGCCCTCCAACAGAAAGCCGTCCATCGTTTCGTCATCGTGGGCTATGTAGTGATCGACAGAAGTGGCGACGTAGTACGTCAGTTTGCGCTGGTAGGATGTCGGTTGCATGAGTGGTCCCTCTCTTTGTCGCTGATACTTGATGTCAGGATAGGGAGGTTGACGCGTGCCGTATTGGAAAAAACGAAACCTCAGTCGAGAACCGGCACATTGAGTCTGTGCTCGGCGCTCTGCGGTGCATACGCCGAGGGTGTTATCCCGGCGAAACTGCGAAACTCATTGATGAAGTGCGACTGGTCGTAGTATCCGCACGCCAGCGCGACCTCAGCCCAATCGACTACCTCTTCATGCGCGATGTGATCGAGCGCTCGCTGAAAGCGCTGCACACGGGAAAACTGCTTCGGCGTCATACCCACCTCTTCACGAAACACCTGAAGAAAGCGGGTCGAACTCAGCGCGATATCCCGCTGGACTTGCTTAACCGTGACGGACGGCAATGCAGACTGGAACATCTCGAGCGCATAATTCACAGCACGATGCCTTTGGTGGGGGTCGATGAGGCGCTTAGCCAGCGCTCGTTCCAGCAGGCGAAAACGGGCCAGGGTGGTTGGTGCTTCGCGTAGGTCGCAGTAGAGATCGCACGCATCTACGCCCCACACGTCTTCGAGCGGAAGATGCAGGTTATGCAGATCGCGACCCGATACACCAAAGAACGGCGGCGCCCCACCCGGCTTGAATAGAACTGACAGCAGGTTCATCGGTTCAGCAGTGTCGATGACAAACGGTTCCGTCCGCGCCCCGGCTAGCATCGGGCCGTAGACAACACAAGACGCATCACCCGATTCGTGATCATAGATGCAAAACGGCGTGTTCGTCATGTTGATGGTGATTTCCATCATACCGCCGGGTAGAATGCGTTCCTTGTTGTGCGGTGGGTGATAGCCTTCCCAGTACCAGAACATGCTGACGTAATCGGAAAGCGGGCGGCTGGTGATGACGTAGGTGGTCAAGGATATGCCAATCCATCCGGCACCGGGGCGAGGCCCACGACCAAGACGCGCGTTGCTGCGACGACCGGCAAGTGCCGTTGCCGGTCGCTCAGTGCCATCGGAATTCTAGGCATCCCTCATCGACCGAAAGAGTCCGATGGCGAGTGTCACCATGACAAGCGCCATTACAAGTGCGCCTATATAGATGAGAGCGATGAGGCCTGACGGCTCGCCTGTTGGGTTCATCACTGAGAAGAAGAAGCCGCCACTCACGAGGAGCGTTGCCACCGGGGCGCCAATCCGAACGAACCATCGGAGCCCCTCAGTGAGCTTCGTCTGGTCAACGAGAATCTGGGCAATGAGCGAGAGCAGGAGCAGGACGCCCGCATGCCCATGTCCGGCGCGAAAGAACGTCGCCTGCAATCCAACAAGATTCACACCCGCGAGTCGTCCCGTGAGGACCCGAAGCACAAAGGTGCCACCATACTCAACCGTCGGGATGGAGAGCACGGTGAGTCCGATGATAAGCCGTGTCTGTCGAGTCAGTTTCATGATTCCTCCACTTGGAAATGTAATCGCAAGACGAAAACGACGTCACAAATGAGGACGCCATGTACGCCTTAGCTCTTTGCGTGACACCGTGGAATACTCAAGGCATGAGACCCTCGCCGCGTGAGAATCGGCTCAATCGTGATTCGCTGCTTCCGGTTTGAACGAATGCTCGAGTTCTGGCGAGAGGCGCTTCAATACGAGTTGCGGGAGCCGGGAGCGGGAGGTCAATCGGCTTGTTGACCTTGGCGCGAGACGCTACCCGTGGCGGCACGAGCCGGGAGACGACTTCGTGGTACTTGAGGATCCGGATGGGAACTTGTTTTGCGTCGTCCAGACTCCGGGGGCGCCCTAAGCCGTAGGTGCCTCAGCACCGGCCGTGCCCTCCGGCGTCGATGCCGGAGCGCTCACCTTCGGAGCCTTCGGACTCTTTGTCTTTGTGCCCGGTTGCCCTCCAACGAGGCGCCTCACGAGCAGCACCGCGTAGACCGCGAGCAGGACGATAAAGAGGAGTCGCACGGCCAGGTACCCGCGCACTGCCGACCCGATGAGAATCGCGTGGACAAAGACAAGGGGAAAGACAACGTAGGCGGCGTAGTGAATGCGGCGCCAGGTCTGCAGTTTGAACTTGAGCGCCTTGAGAAACCAGGCAGCGACGACCGCGTTGATCAAGAGGAAGAGTGCGATGATCCCAATGAGTTTGCCCAGGGTAAAGGCAATCGAGCCAAGGGTGATCATGTCGAAGAGCAGCATACAAGTCCCGTGAAGGACGATCATGATGCCGCCGACCTTACCAAGCGTCCTATGGGTCTTGAGCTGCTGTGCGCGTGGCAGCACGGTCTCGAGAAAGGGGATGCGAGAGGCCAGCAAAAACTGGTAAAACATAAGGACGAATCCGAGCAGCCCGAACGCACGAGCCGGAACGTAGAGTCCAAAGAAGGCGGCGCCGAGTGGTTCGGTGAACTGCTGCCAGGAGCCGACGATCCATGCGGTCAGAGGTACGAGCGGCAGCAGCACCGCGATTCCGTAGAGCACGCCCTTCTTCATGGGGCGGTAGTATAGCTGTGGCCCGAGCTCGATTCAAGATTTCGCGCCGTATTGCTGACGCATTCGATAATCTTTTGGGTATCATGTAGCTGATCATTGGAGAGTTCGACCGGATGGCTGAATCGTACAAGACATACAGAGCAATCTACGGCACCTTCGTTCTACTTGGGGTCGTCTTTATCCTCTTTGGGACGGCCCGCGTTGCAGGGCTGAGCTTCGCCGGAAGCGGAGATCAGACCGTTGAGTTTGACGTGCGAATCATTGAAAACCGATGGATTTGGGACCCGGACTACATCGAAGTTCCCCAGGGCGCCAACGTCATCCTGAACATCACCAACAACGACGGCTACGATCATGGCTTCGCCGTGAACGAACTCAACGTCAATCAGCGTCTCCCGGCCAACCAAGTCACAACGGTCGAGTTCTTTGCCGGCCGTGCCGGCGAGTTCACCTTCCGATGCTCCGTCTACTGCGGCTCCGGACACTTCGATCAGATCGGGACGCTTGCGGTGATTGGCGACGGAAGCGGCCCGGTCGGACCCATCGCGGACGAGTCGGCCAGAGACCTGCCGACCTACAGCTTCGAAGACCGAATCGATCGTCTAGAGTATGCCGAGGACGGCGACGTCAAGGTGTTTTATCTCACGGCCGATGAGTTCCTCTGGGACTACGGTACGGGCGAGCCAATCGAGTCATGGGGCTACAACAATCAGGTCTCCGGTCCAGAGATTCGGGTGACCGAAGGTGACACGGTCCGCGTCGAGTTCACCAACAACCTCCCGGTGGCCACATCGGTTCACTGGCACGGCATCGACCTCGTGAACAGAATGGACGGAGTCCCCGGATACACACAGCCTCCGGTGGGTCCGGGCGAGACCTTCACCTATGAGTTCGTCGCCTACCCGGCCGGCACTCGGTTCTACCACACGCACGGATCACACCACGGCGATGAGGGCGAACAGATGAACATGGGGCTTGCCGGACCGCTCATCGTGCTCCCGCCCGACTACGAGGAGCCGGACATCGACGTCACCTGGATGCTCACTGAACGCATCCAATACGGACTCTTTCCCATCAACGGTGCGATCTACCCGGAGATCGACTTCATTCGCGTGAAGTCCGACGACAGAGTCCGCGTTCGGATGATCAACGCCGGCTCGTCGACCTTCCACCCAATGCACCTGCACGGTCACCAATTCAAGGTGGTCTCAGTGGATGGCAACCCGGTTCCGGAGGTCGCGCAGCTCACACGAAACACGCTGCCCATCCTGCCCGGTGAGACCTACGACGTTGAGTTCGTGGCGAACAACCCTGGACTCTGGCTCTTCCACTGCCACGAACTCAACCACGTCGCAGGCGGAATGATCAGCGCCGTGATCTACGATGACTACATATCCGGTGGCTACGAGCTGATTGCCCCGGACGGCTCGATCGTCCGGGACACCGACTTCTCCGGCCAGTACTCACTGGTCACCTTCGGGTACACCAACTGCGCAGACATCTGCCCACCCACGATGGTAACGCTACGGATGGCGATGGACGCGCTCGGCGAGGACATCGACAAGGTTCAGCCGATCGTTATTACACTCGACCCGGAACGAGACACGCCGGAGCGAATGGGTGTCTACACGGCAGCCTTCTCAGATCGGATCCTGGGGCTCACCGGGTCACAAGATCAGATCGCACGAGCGGTGGAGAGCTTCAAGACCGATTTCAGGGTTATTCCGAATGAGGAAGGCGACAGCTATACCGTTGACCACTCCGGTGTCATGTATCTGATGGGACCGGATGGAACCTACGTCACGCACTTCGATCATCACACCTCCCCGGATCAGATCGCCCGGACAATCATGCGGAGAATCGAAAGAAACGAAGGACAGCGAATCAGCCTGGGAAGCATCCCGGCTCGATAGGAGAAAGGATGAAGAGGGTAACACTACTACTGACGTTGATGACGGTTGCGGTACTCGCGTTTGCACGCGGCGGTCCGGAGAGTCCGATGGCCGGTCGCGAGGGCGACACACCGGTGAACAATGCCTGGATACGCGCGAGCATTCCCGGCGATGACAACGCCGCAGGCTACATGGTCATCCGGAACCGAAACAGCGAACCAAAGCGACTGGTCCGAGTGGAAGCCGATGGACTCGCTCGGCGGATCGAGCTCCATACCCATACGATGGTTGACGGCCTCATGCGGATGCAGGAAGTCGAAGGCATCGAAGTGCCCGCACGCGGCGAGGTCATCCTCGAGCCGGGTGGCTTGCACATCATGTTCATAGGAATCACGAACGATTTCGCGGAAGGCGATATCCACCGCCTCACGCTCTACTTCGACAACGTCGACCCGATCGAGGCCGACTTCATCGTTGAACCTGTCGATTACCTTGGACCGGACATGCACCAGGGCGAACACGATCACCACAACCACGACGATCACGACCACGGCAGCGAGTAGGCAAGCAAGAAACGGGTCCGAGTCTGAACTCCCGGGCCATTGAGTTGCTAGCTGTTGCACGACCGCGATGCAGTTCTCGGTCGCGACAGGTCGCGTCGCGACACCAATCGTTCCTACGATGCCCGGGGCAGCGAACGCCCGCCATCCCCGGTCCCGGATAAACGCATGTGAATCACATCTAAAGCGATATCTTCACAATACTTGCGATGCCGCCGGCGGCGTGATAGCGTCTTTGGTAGGCAGCCGTGTGGGAGTTGCCTGCTAGTGCGTTTCAAGTTGGCTGAGGGGCAATCGTGAACATTCGAGTATCTGGGAACCTGCGGTACGGTGCTATTGGTATGGTCGCACTTGCGATCGTCTTGATTGGCTGTGAGAACCCGGTCCAGGCGCCGGGAACGACGGCACCGGCCACGACCTTTACCGTCTTCTATCACGGCAACGGGAACACCGGCGGTGAAGCTCCGGGGGACTCTACAGAGTACGTGCCCGGTGATTCGGCAGTTGTTGCGGGCGTGGGCGGTCTGGAACGGGCGGAGTATACGTTCTCTGAATGGAACGAGGCTGCGGACGGAAGCGGAACCGCTTACTCGGCCGGTGACGAGATCATCATGGCGTCCGCTAACGTACACCTCTACGCGCAGTGGGTCGCCCAAGAGCGGTACACCGTCTCGTACGACGCAAACGGCGGCACAGGCGGAGCGGCGCCGTCGGACCCCGGCTCGTACACAGAGGGTTCGACAGTTACCGTACTCGATCCGGGGACACTCGTGCGGGACGGCCACACTTTCGTGAGCTGGAACACGGAACAGCTGGGTACGGGAACGGCACTCGGTCCAGGATCGACATTCGAGATAGGCCCGGCGAACGTGACGCTCTACGCGCAGTGGACCGCGGACCCAACCTACACGATCTCCTACGACTCAAACGGTGGAACGTCCGGATCAGCTCCAGTCGACGGAATCAACTATGTCGAGGGAGCTACCGCAACCATTCTCGGACCCGGGACCCTCGAACGATCGGGCCATCGTTTTGATGGTTGGAACACCAATGAACTAGGGACGGGCACGGGGTACTTAGAGGGAGAGACCCTGACCGTTGGAACGTCAGATATCACACTCTATGCGGTCTGGGCGTTGATCCCAACCTACTCGGTGACCTATGACGAAAACGGTGCGACGCATGGCACTCCGCCGGTC
>JANQQY010000490.1 GCA_028284845.1 Spirochaetales bacterium | reverse complement strand
TGGCAGCCCTATGCGACCGCGGTCGCGTATGGCGTGAAGAAGATCGAGACTCGCCACTGGGCAACGATATACCGCGGCCCCATCGCCATCCACGCGGCAAAGCGCTGGAACGCGGATCAGAAGTTCTTTGCAGCGACGGAACACACGCTCGGCCGGCTGCCGCGGCGGATCCCGCTGGGCGCGATCGTTGCCTTCGCGAAGATCGTTGACTGTCGGTTGACCGACGAGCTCGAGGTATCACCAATCGAACGCATCTACGGGAACTATGGGGTGCGTCGGTTCGGATGGGTACTGGACGAAGTCTATCGGCTTCCCGCGCCGATCCCGTACGCCGGCCGGCAAGGCCTGTTCGACATTCCGGACAGCGTCGTCGAGGGCCAGGTCGCCATCCCTGCGAACGTACCGTTTCAGGACGAGTGAGCTGTGGCGGTCTACGTCGACAACATGCGAGCTCGGTACGGCCGGATGATCATGTGCCATATGATCGCCGACACCGACGAGGAGCTGCTCACGATGGCGGACCTAATTGGCGTCGATCGCCTGCACCATCAGGAGCCCGGTACTCCTCGCAGTCATTTCGATATCGCACTGTCGAAGCGGGCCATCGCCGTCGCGAATGGTGCAGTACAGATCACCATGAAAGAGCTCGGCCGCATCATTCGTGATCGGCGCCAAAAGATCGAGGACGGATCCACGACGAGATCGTTCGATGACTAGCCCTCAAGCATTCGGTCAGCTCTATCTACTCGAGGTTCGTTGCCGCTACAAGGGCGACAAGTCCTACGAGAAGATCGGCTTCGTCGTGGTCGGCGAGTCCGCTGACGATGTGAAGTCTAAAATCCGCTGGCATTTGGATCTCTCGGAGTTCGATGAGTTTGCGATCAAGAAGTTGCGACGGATAAAGCCGTTCCACCGCCTATGGTCGCGAATCGAAACGCCGGCTGAGTACACCGCTCGCAAGAGCAAGCCGCGAGGCGCAGTCAGTGACTCGAGCACGACGTTTGCAGTCGGGATTAGCGGCAACCTGATTGCTCGGACGCGAGATCACGCGCTCAAGAAGCTCGGACACTTCTTACTCAACAAGGCATCGGGCCAGAGCGCGGACAATCCGCTCGGCAACGACGGCCAAGTGATCATCGAAGAACAGGGCGACGTCGACGACACCAACACCAACAGCGCCGACCGCCTGGGCGCCATCAACCTCGAGGGCAAACCCATGCCGGGCGGACTGCCAACGCTTGGGAAATCCGGACGATGAGTGGGAGACAAACCGTGAATGAGCAGACTTTCTCGATCGATGACAACGGCCGCGGCTTCCGTAGAGCCACCGCGGACACCTATCTCGATAGCGAGAATGAACCCGGGAACAGACTCGTGGTTGCAGAATCCTCCGCCATTGGTGATTACGAAGATGCTCTCAAGAAACCGGGTAGCAGTTTTCTGTGGGTGGGTAGTTATCACCACTTGTGTCGTGGGGAAATCAGGGTACTCGCGGGGCTGCTGCTCCATTGGCTCCAGAAGGGACGCCTGCCAGAGCAATGTCCGACTGGGAATTGTGTTTGGACAGATGACGGAGAAGGCACCTGGGAAAGTTCCTGCGGGGTGCTATGGAGCTTTCTTGACGGCGAGGGGCCAATAGAGAACGGGATGCGCTTCTGCCATAGCTGCGGCAAGTCTCTTGAGGCCGTTGAGTTCGAGGACGAGGTTGAGGTCGAGGACGAATGAACGACGAGACGATCCGACAGTGCCCGCTGTGCTCGTCCACCAACATTGTCGAGCTCCGAGCCTGCGAGGTTGACCATGTCCCGATTTCCGGCTGCGGTGACTGTCTCGCTGTCTGGGAGAGCTTGCCGACAGGCGAAGACTACCGCACGGATGGTGAGCTCATGGCATTCAGAGAGCCCTGCGACAACTGCGCGTTTCGACCTGGCTCGCCCGAATCCGAAGACAAGGCGAAGTGGCGAGAGCTACTTGCAAAGCTGAAAGCGGGCGGCCGCTTCTTCTGCCACAAGGCGGTGCCGTTCCACACCGAGAAGATGTGGACCGTCAAAGACGAAGCGGACACGGTGAAGTCATTCGACTACCCCAAGCGTGAAGATGGGAAGGAAGACCCAGAGCAGATGCGCCTCTGCCGGGGCTATCTCAACGTGTGGAGCAAGTGGATCGAGCAAGAGTTTGGGACCTACGAGAATCCCAAGGAGCCCGCGCATGACTGAGCCCCAACTACTCACCCGAGCGGAGGCTGCTGCGCAATTCAAGGTCTCTCTAGCTACATTCGACCGCACCATTCGCCAGCAACTCACTGTAAAACGGCCTACCAAGCGAACCGTCCGTTTCCTCGCATCCCAGGTTGCGGCTATGCTCGAGGAGGACACCTCCGAAGAAGAAGAAATGCTCAGGCGACGAAAGGTAGGGGATGCGCTCGATCATGCGTGGGAAGTTCGCTGGCGTCATGCACGCGGCGCGCACAAGAAGAAGTCTCTCTATAAGACGGTCAAGAAGGAAATCGGCAACGAGCCGCTTCGGTCGTTTGATTTCAACCGGATAGAGGAGTGGGTCTCGCAGATGCGAGGCAACGACCTCTCAACGGCAACGATCAAATCCAAGCTCTCAGCGCTGTCCGTGGCCCTGCGATACGCGAAGCAAAAGAAGTGGATTTCGGAAACGCCGGAGTTCCCCGAGATGGAGAAGACGTCGCACCGGCTCCGCTATCTGCTCGACGATCCCGACGAGGAAGCGATGCTCATCAAGGCGTGCGGCTGCCTCGCTTACAAAGACTGTGACGTCATGCGTTTGCTCATCGTCGTGCTGGTCGATACCGGCTGCCGACTGTCCGAGGTGATGAAGGTTCGGGACCGGCACATACAGCACGGCCGGGTCATCCTCGAGAAGCGTAAGGCGGACGACGATCACAGCGTCAAGCTCACGAGTCGGGCCGAGAAGGCGTTGATCGAGCTACTGCGCAACAAGCGTTGGCGAACCCGAACGAGAGGGGCGGGGAGAAGTGCCGCTAGACGGCGAACCTGTCAGAACTGGCTCACCCATGCGTTCGCTGAAGTCCGGGATGACGCAGGGTTACGTGATGTGACGCTGCACACGCTCCGCCATACCTGCGCCTCGCGACTCATTCAGGGCGGCGCCGATATCTACCAGGTGAAGGATATTCTCGGCCACTCAACGGTCACGGTGACCGAACGCTACGCGCATTTAGCGCCCCAACAGTCGGATCGTGTGATCGACATCTTGGAAAACCGCGGCAAGAAGGGTAAGAATGTAGTGCCTTTCGAGGGTCGCAAAAAATAGGAGAAATGCGATTTCAGTCGCACTTGTTTGCGCATCACACCTGACCCCTTGCTATCAAAGGGCTAGATGGTGGAGCCGAGGGGGATCGAACCCCTGACCTCCGCATTGCGAATGGGCCTGGATTTTAGGAATTTCAGCGACTTGCCAAAAATGGCGAGCGCTCAGG
>JANQQY010000486.1 GCA_028284845.1 Spirochaetales bacterium | reverse complement strand
TTGATTCGGCACTGCCCTGGTACGACAAGATGCAGCTTCGACTCTCGGTTTCGATTGGTGCAACGCCGCCGTTCGCTGGTCTCTTCAGAGACCGCGAGGAGACTCAAGAGCTCCCGCGCGGCGTAGACCCTGACCCGGACATCTAGCAACCGAGAGAGGCGCTCCTACACAAAATCAAGAGGATCCACGATCCGACGTTTACGCTCCCACGATGCGACGAGGAAGGTGACGGCCGCGGAGGTAATCGTGTCCATCGCAACGGCGATTCCGGTGAGAACCGGCAGTGCAGGCAGGAGGATCAAGAAGATGTCCTGCATCCCCTCGCCATACCACGAGGCGAGCACCGAGAGTCCCACAATGACGGTGACACCCGGCGTCCGCCCAAGGGCGAATGAGATCGCAAACGCCGCGAGCATGATCCAGAGTACCTGACTAAAGGTGATCTCCAGGGCGGTGTACGACCTGAAGACGGTGACAAAACTTGCAGCGACAACCATGGCGCTACCCGCCTTGGCAAAGAGGGTGCTCAGGGTCAGCACGGGCGCGGCTGCCTCGCGTGAGATACCGTAGTTCTCTTTCGCAACTCGTGTGAGAGGTCCAAGAGCGAAGTACGAATCTCCGGCGAAGAACGCAGTGACGACCGGCAGAATCAATCCATAGAGCCATGTGAACGGCTGATACCGATCGGCTGCGAAGAAGACGACGAGCGAGTAGCCAACGAGACTGACCAAGACGGCAATGCCTGTTACGGTCCAGATGAGCGGCGCAAAGAGTCCAAGATCGCTGACCGTCCGTAGTTGAACAACCCAGTACGCGGTCACACCGATCATCGCGACTGCCACCACCTCGTTCATCCAGGCGTTCAATCGATAGAAGGTCCGCGCCAGAGCTTCAGAAACATCGACTGCCGCGTCGACCGGCGAGCCCTCATGGTGAAGAACCAGCCCGAGGATCAGCGCGGCGGCGACCACCGGAAGCAGGAAGCCGGGACCGGACAAAAAAGCCGAGAACATGTTTGCCGGAAAGACACCGATCACGAAGCTCGCGACATCCGGCAGCTCGGGGATGACCGACTCCTGAAAGATGGGCGGGATGCGCCGAGGCGAGAGGAGCAGCGTGACAAGCGTGCCAAGGATGACCGAACCGGCCGTTGCGCCAAGGATCAGAAGTGATGCCTTGCCGTAGACTTTGATGGTCATCTTGTCTTGACGAAGCTCGTGGACCCCAATCAAGACTCCAAAAAAGGCGAGCGGGAAGACGACGTACCGGCCAACGGTGACAAGCACGCGGGACAATGTCTCGAGAAACTCGATCGATCCGGACGAACCAATCGGGTAGTAGAGGCCGACAACAAGCCCGATCACCGTGCCGGCGACCAGCCTCATCCAGAGTTTCATGGAGCGGTAGCCTAATCGATGGGTGATCGCTGGTCAATGAAGCTCGGGCGTGTGCCCCTGCCAAAGAGCCCGCCGCGAACTGGGAAGCTGTTCCAGCCTCGGATGCGTCTCGGATCGGGCGCATCAGCGAGATCGAGGACATGGCCTGGAAACCCTGTCGCCTCGCTCTCCGAGTCCGGGCGTATCGAGGCGAGCCTGATCGAGATGCGCTCCCCATCGTAGTAGCGGTAGATGGCCTCCACCGAAGAGACAAAACCGCCTATCGACATTGCCTCGAGTGGGGAGCATGTCTCCCTATCAAGGTCTTGAACGGCGACGGTCAACGTTCCGCCGGATTGCTTCTGAAAGGATCCCAGGAGCTCACGAAGAAGGAAGAGAAAGCCCTTCACCTCGGCATCGGTCCTATTCTCAATACTGACAATCGAACTCTGATCAAAGGGGACGGTCTCACGAATGGGCGCGAAGAAGACAATCGCCTCATTGATTGCGCCGAACACGTTCTGAGCGTGCAGCACGAGGGTCCGGGCGGAGAGCGCGGATCGGCGATTCCATGACGCCGTCTGAACGCCGTCCGGCGGGGCTGCCGCGTCGGCCTGAGCGCTGCGTGCGAAGAGCACGGTCCGACCGCGCCCGGTAGCCTCACGGGCAAGAGCTGAGAGCGTCTCCCCGGACCGACCGGCCACGAGGCATGTCTGTCCCATGGCTGCTGATACTACCTTTGGCCCATTCCACGGTCAAATGGGATCGGCGCAGGGCCGAGCGCTCACGACGAGGCGAGGGCCTTGGAGAGCAGATCGACGCGGTACTCAGAGGCGAACACGGCCTCCTCAATCACTTCGATCGTCGTTCCAAGCGCTGCGATGGAAGCCTCGTCGCCTCCCTCCGGCGTCCCATCGGTCTTCTCAGCGATGTGAACAAGCGCGATCGCAACGAGCCACCAGAGGAGCTCCTCGAATCGCTCCCGATTGAACCAGACGACCGCGTCGTACTCATTCAATCCGAGATAGGTCGTCACATCTCCGTTCGAAAGAAGATCAGCGACCAGATCAGAGGCGATCTGCCGCGCATCACGACCCTTCGGCTCCCACCACTCGGCGAACGAGAGCAGGCCTTTCGCCAGAGCCATCCATCCGGGATCGGTACCGGCGGAGGCGAAGCCACGGTTGCCGCGCTCGAGAAGTGCCCACTCCTCGCAGATTCCGGCGGCACTCGCGTATCGCCAGAGAAGCGGCCGCAGGAGCAGCCAGAGTGCAAACAGCTCGAGTCGATCGTGCCGGTCGGCGAGTCCTGCCGTGTAGATTCTGATGATCTCGTGGGAGGCGCTCCTCTTCCCGCCACCAAGCCCGGCGAAGGGCACGCGCTCCGCTGCGCGCAGGCCGCGGACAAGCCGATCAACGGCCTCATCCGGGGTCGCAATCACAGGCTTCGCGTACTGTGTGCCTACGTCAAGGAAGACTCGATAGTCGTGTCGAAGCCGCGTCAGCACCTCTTCCGTGATCTTCGTCGATCCGGAAAGCCCGTCGCAGATCGTCTTCGCCGTGCCGCTGTTCGCAACGAGACCAAAGAGATCGTGGAGCGGCTTCAAGGCGACATCGCGGACAGCCGCCTCAATGTCGGGAACGCCGCCGCCGCCGAGGTTATCGGCGAGTTGCGCGTAGTGGCTGAACTCATTGTCCACAACCTCATAGAAGTCGAGGTAGACCTGACACTCGTACCCGTTTAATTCTACGAAGAGGCCCTGATCGTGAATGCTCACGCTGGAACGGACGAACCAGAGGCCCGTCCGGTGATTCCGGAAGATGCAGTAACGATTGCTCTCTCTGGACAAGCCGAGTGCATCAGCGAGTTCGCTCTGTCGATGCTCCTTCGCGCCACCCACACGCTCGACGTAGCCGGCAGACTCACGAATCCATCCCCAGGCACGTTCGTAGGCGTTGTTGTAAAGCACGAGTCCGCGTTCACTTCCACGGGAGTTGGAATAGGCAAAGACGTCCTCGTTCACCTCTCCACCATCCGCGTAGAGATCAAAAAGAAGGAAGTTCTCAACACCGCTGAACAGGTGCCGCCGACGCATCAATGGAAAGATCTCTCGTTCGTGTCGAGCAACTAACTCCATGTTCACCGACTCGTCCAGGTAGGCTCGCCGGTACTCCATGCCGTACTTCTCGGTGAAGCCTTCGATCTGACCATGACCGATCATGGGAAGGCCCGGCATGGTTACCATCAGCGTACAGACGCCGAAGTACTTGTCTCCGGCGCCAAACTGCGCAATCGCGGTCTCTTCGTCCGGATTGTTCATGAAGTTCACAAAGCGCTTGAGAATCTCCTTGTCGAATTCGATCGTGTTCTTGATCGTCTGCCGATACTTCGCGTTCTCCTCGTCCTTCAACATGTTCATAAAGGCGGAGTTGTAGACGCGGTGCATTCCGAGCGTCCGGACAAAGTACCCTTCCATCATCCAGAACGCTTCCGCCAGAAGAAGCGTCTCCGGGACTTCCGCGGCAACACGATCGACAACCTCGCGCCAGAACTCCTGTGGGATGGCTGCCTCGAACTGATCCGTCGTCATGCCGTGTTCGGCGCGACTCGGGATGTCGCCGCCCGACCCCGGCTCCGGATACCAGAGGCGTTGAATGTGACGCTTGGCGAGTGTCATCGCGGCGTCGAACCGGATAATCGAGAAGTTTCTGGCAACGTGGAGAATGGTTTGGATGACCGCCTCGCGGACCTCCGGGTTCGCGAAGTCGAGCTGTGCCGTGTCGTTCCACGGCATGCTCGTGCCGTCGTTGCCGTGGTAGATAAACCGATCGGGACCGCCGTCGAACTCGGCCCGTTTGAACACGACGGCCGCGTCCGAGTGATCGAAGTAGTGGTCTTCAAGGTAGATCCCCACCCCCTCGGTGTCCGAGAGGTTCTCGCCGGAGAAGGAGTACGAAGGGAACGGTGGGTAGGGAAGCTGGACAAACCACTCCGGGTGCTCGATGACCCAGCGTCCATTAATGCCGGTATGGTTCGGGACCATATCGCTCGCAAGCCGTATGCCCCGTGCATCACAGCGCCGACGCAGACTCTCCAGGGCGCCCCAACCGCCAAGATCCGCGGCGATCTCGTAGTCGAAGAGCGAGTATGCGCTCGCTTCTGCATCCGGATTGCCCATGATGTTCTTGATCCGGCGACTTCCAGAGCTTCGCTCCCAGAGACCAATCAGCCAGAGACCGGTGATGCCGTAGTCGGCAAGCCGGTCGAGCTCCTCATCAGGAATCTGATCAAGGGTGCGCACCTTGCGATCGTAGCTCTTTGCCAGTTGGTCGAGCCAGACAAGGGTGCTCTTGGCGAGGATAACGACTCGAGGCATCCAGTCTTGGTCGGGAGAGAAGCGCTCGGGATCATCTCCGACAAACCGGTAGACTCGAGAGGGACCCGGCCCGGCAAAGCCGCTCTTCGCCTCTTCCCGAAGAACATCGAGCCCACGCAGAAGCCGAACCAGGAACGATCCAAGGAGCGTTCCCCATCGCTCGCGGATGTAGCCGAGTTGATCCTGCAGACTCTCGGGATGGAGCTGAGCCGGCGTCGCGAGCATCTCGACCAACGGCTGCTGGTCAGGTCCGAAGGTGGGGAGCCCCTCAAAGTGATTCTCGAGCGCCGCAATGAGCTCCTGGTAGGCGGTCTCGTTCGCAAGCTCGTCGTCAGTAAAGAGCTCCGAATAGGGCGAGAACGCAGGGTTGTCGTTGCTGAGGCTGAGCATAAGCATCTCTTCGAGAAGAAGCTCTCGGCCCGTTCGACCTTCATGCTCGCCAAGCAGGTACTCTTCAAGGTCCATGACGTCCGCGTACACGGGCGAGGGGGGGAAGTGTTCCGCAAATCGGCGGAGTGCCAGATCGACGACCTCGCGGCCGTGGTCATCGTCCAGCCGCTCGAGCGCAGCATGAACGACTCGTGAGCCGTGCTCCTCTCGGTAGAGTTTCACCACGTAGTGAAGAATCTCGTCGATGAGCCCCATGGCATTGATCTCGCCGGCGCGGACGACGCGGTCGGGGTTCTCAGCAAGGTTCCGGTCGAGATTCATCGCCTCGGCGAGGCGGCGGGTAGCTTGAAGATCTGCGAGAATCACGTTGCCGCCCAATCCATAGAGAGGGGTGTCGAGTCCGTACCGCTCGCGCGCATCACGACGAACGTGAAGCTCAATGGGAGGATGATACCCCGCTCGAGCGGACGCAAGACGAAGCTCGTTCTTGTTCATGCATCAAGCCCCGCTACACGGCGCGCACGACGCTGTTCGACGATGGGTGAGAGGACCGATCGAAGTACACCGTCGGTCGCGAGCCTATCCAGAGTACACGGCATTCGATATCCCCAGTTGAATTCGCTCATCGTCCCAGGAATGTTTACTCGCTCGTCTTCGGCGTGCCCAAGATCGTGTTCGGATGACAGCGCCAGCAAGTCCTGCATCTGGAGGACGCAGAGTGCCGCGCTCGTCTCCATGAGGGCGGCAAGGACGGAACGAGCCGTCTCCGGCGTGTAGTCGGTTGGCGGGTCGCCTGCGAGTCCCAGGCTCTGCCAGAACGGCGCCTTGTCCTGCTCCTCATGCCACCAGCCGCGGAGCGTTGAGGTGTCGTGAACGCTGGGAGCACAGACGGTGAGAAAGGGGTAGTCGGCGACCGGGATGTAGGGCTGCCCCTCTTCATGCCATCGACGCGCCCACCGTGGAATCCGCAATCCGAGAATCCGAAGAGACTCAAGCACTCCGGGGACGCAGTCGGGAATCGAGCCAAGATCCTCAGCGCAGGGAAGCATCTCGGTCGTTTCCCTCATCATGGAGAGAATCGTTCGACCCTGTTCCTCCCAAGCGTCCTCCGACTCGGCCGATAGCCGTGAAGCGATATGCCACATCGGCTCCTTCTCGTGATCGGCAAGGTCGCGAAACCGCGAGCAGTTCCCAAAGCTCCAAACGTGAACGAACTCATCGTCCGGGAGGCGCACGAGAGCGCGGTCTCGATATTGCTGGTGGGGCCATCCCAGGGCGCGATCGCTGAGGCCGAGATCATCGATGTCGCGCTCACCGCGGATCGACTCCTTCAGCAAGTAGAGACGCTGGTCCCCAATCTGATCGAGCGCGATTGCCCGAACGGCATCGCCCTCATCGCCCAGGTCGTTCTTGATCCATTCGTCGCGAATATGGGGCTCGGCGAGCCATCGAATCCGACCGTCGTCCATGCCGGCCTCATTCAAACGCTGCCGGGAGGCGGTGGCCCCGGGAACGTAGTGGCCCAGATAGCCGGTAGTCTCCCTGGATGGAACGCTCCATACGCGAAAGAAGCCAAGAACGTGGTCAATCCGATAGGCCGAGTAGAACTGCGCGGCGTGGCGAAGTCGTTCGCGCCACCACGAGTAGTTGTCGCGTGAGAGAGCGCTCCAGTCGTAGGTCGGAAGCCCCCAGTTCTGACCGAGTGCATTCTCCCCATCCGGCGGTGAACCGGCCCTGAACCGGGTCGAGAAGTAGTCTCGGTGCATCCACGCGTCAGCACTGTCCTCGTTGATCAGAATAGGGAGGTCACCCTTGAGCGTGATGCCAAGCGCAGCAATTTCTGAGGCGGCCCTCGTGAATTGCTCCTCAAGGCGGAGTTGGACCCACGCATAGAACTGAATTGCGAGACGGTTACGGCCGTCCGCGGCAAAGGAATCGAGCGACTCCGGAGTCACATCTCGCAGCTCGGTCCATTGGGTCCAAGGCGCGCCGTCATGGTGATCCTTCAGCGACTTGAAGGCAGCATAGGGAAGAAGCCACGAGTGACGCCCAAGGAAGGAATCAATCTCCGCGGCAAGCGGTTCGTTGAGCCTTCCCTCTGCGACGGAGGCCGCAAAGATCGATCTGAGGAGCGAGTGCTTCTCGTCGTTGAGCGATCCATACCGGATCCGGGAGTTGCTTTCGTGAGACGCGCGAATGCGTGTGAGTTCGGCGTCGGTCTTCTCCCGCACCTCTTGGGGCAGTGCCGCATATTCGGGCAGATCCGAAATGCGAAGATAGATGGGATGCAGGGCGAAGGCGGTCAGTGCGCTGTAGGGCGATGGCTGCCAGCCGGTGTCATTGACCGGCAGGATCTGGATGAGATCGAGGCCGACGCTTGCGCACCAGCGAGCGAGGTCCGGGAGGTCGGCGAACTCGCCTATGCCTACTGATTCGCGAGATCTGAGTGCGGAAACCGGCACGAGCACCCCGGTGAGGTACCTCGTGAGCCCGGAGAATGTCACAGATGAGTCCTCATCCAACGACCTCCGCTAAAAGCATAACAGGTTTACCCCGATCAGAAAGCCGCTGCCTGGCCGTCTCCCCTGGAATCGCTTCCCGCCCAGAGGATTCCGTCCTCTCCAACCGCGATGATCTGGCCCAAGCCAAAGAGAGCCCGCTGTGGACCTGAGATCACCTCCACCTCGTGGCCTTTGCTACGAAGATGCTCGACCTGTTCGTTTGTCATCGACTCTTCAACAAGGAGGGGGCCTGCCGGATCTCCGTCCTGGAGACAGAAGCGGGGAGCGTCGAGCGCGCTCTGCGGATCGAGGGTACGATCGACCAGATGGGCGACGACCTGCAGATGCCCCTGCGGTTGCATCATGCCGCCCATGACACCAAAGACCGCCGCGAGGCTGCCCTCGCGGGTCAGCAGCCCCGGGATGATCGTGTGGTAGGGGCGTTTACATGGAGCAAGCGTATTGGGATGCCCCGGCTTGAGCGTAAAACCTCTCCCTCGATTCTGGAGTGTGAACCCGCAGCCCTCCGGGACGATCCCCGTCCCAAACCCCATGTAGTTGCTGTTGATGAAGCTGCACCCGTTGCCGTCCGCATCTACAACACAGAAGTAGACCGTGTCCGTTCCCACCGAATCGGGATCGAGACCCGGACCGGGAGTCTCCATCGCGGTGTCTGTCGTGATTGAGGAAGCTCTCTCGGCGAGATAGGCGGGATCGAGCAGTCGCGCAAGCGGCGCCGGATCTGTTGAGGGGTCCGCGACCCACCGCGAGGCGTCTGCGAAGGCGAGTCGCATTGCCTCGACCTGCATGTGGAGCCGATCTGCGGCACGGGCGGAGAACGCGGCG